>DOPF01000082.1:0-138 GCA_003512705.1 Patescibacteria group bacterium | reverse complement strand
GGGCTTTTCATCGTCCGCCTCGAGGAAGATAATACAGAAAATCGCATTTATTTTCCTCGCGTGTGGAATATGTGGTATGGTCGGTTTTATGATCGGTGAATCCACGGGCCTTGTTATAGGCCTTATTGTCGGCCTTGT
>DOPF01000081.1 GCA_003512705.1 Patescibacteria group bacterium | reverse complement strand
GAACCGGTGATCTTCTCCGTGACAGGGAGACGTGTTAACCAGGCTACACCACGGGCCCGCTCTGTAAATAAATTATTAAAATAGATTTCACCCTTCGGCTGATCGCCCGTAGGGTGAAACCAGGCTATTTATCCCGTCCGCAGGCGGGACACCACGGGCCCACTATTGCCATTCATATTATTTGATTGCGAAGCTCATCGTATCACAACCAAAATGTTTATTCAAGTCTGGGGCTTACTTTTCGTAATTTAAATAATAATAAACCACCCACAACTGCCATTAGCAAAGATAAGATTGTACCCGACCGTAACCCAGAAAACATTAATTGTTCGTCCACCCGTATAAACTCCAGTGCCAAGCGCAACAAACTAGCTAATAGCAAATAGCCAATGGTAATTTGACCGTCAAACTTTTTCTTTTGATAAAGTTTAAATAATACTCCAAAAAGTATTAGTAAACCAATGGATTCATACAAAAATACTGGGTGGAAAAATTCAGACGAAAGATATTCGACCGGCCGATTAGTCGGGTCTATAAATATACCCCAGGGTAAATTGGTTGGTTGGCCAAAAATCTCTTGATTAAAATAATTACCCCACCGGCCTATCGCCTGGCCCAGCACAACGGCAGGCGCAAAAATATCTAACAAGCCTAATAATTTATCTTGATGTTTTTTTGCCCACCAACATAGAACCATAAATCCGCCTAGCAATCCACCGTGAATAGATAATCCGCCTTGCCAAATTTTATAAATATCTCCTAAATTATTTTTAAAGTAATCCAATTCAAAAATAAAAACATCAACCAGCCGCGCTCCTAGCAAGCCAAAAATTACCAACCACAAAAATAAAGTGTCGAACGGCTGGGCCGGCCGCCCGGACTTAAGCCAAAAGTGACGCGCTATTAGATATCCCACTAATACGCCAAGAACAAAAAACAANNAAATCCAAATGTCAAATCAAGCCCAAAATCAGAAATCTAATAATTTTGACATTTGAGCTTTGACATTTGAACTTCAAAGTTTATCCCCCTATCAACTTGCCCTGAATAACCGATTTTAGCTGCGTCCAATCGGCCACTGCTTCACCATTCACAAAAAAAGTGGGGGTGCCGCTAATGTTGCGATTGTCACCTTCGCGCATATCGGCCCGCACCACGTCCTGCCGCGCCCGTGACTCTACACAGGCCGAAAATGAAGTGCCATCTAAACCCAAATCGCCGGCATACCTTACTAACTCATCTTCAGAAAAGTTGGGCTGATTTTGAAATAACACATCGTGATATTCCCAAAACTTGCCTTGGTCGTTGGCGCATTCCGCTGCCAACGCGGCCCGAAAAGCAAAGGGGTGAATAGCTGTCAAAGGAAAATGCTTATAGTAAAAAGCAATTTTATCGCCAAAGGTGTTAATAACGTCTTCGGCTGTTGGCTGGGCCGACTTACACGCCGGGCATTGAAAATCAGAAAATTCTTCCACCACTATAGTGGCTGCCGCATTGCCCTTTACGGGCCGCGGACCGGCCATTCCATTATAGTCGGGAATATTGGCTTGTTGCTGCCATATTAGCCAACCGATACCAACCACTACCACAATACTTATTATCCATCCGACAATTGCACTTTTCTTCATATTTTAAGCTCCGCTTAATACTTGATCAACAATTTGCTTTAATTGCTCGTAGGGCACGGCGCCTTCCACCATGCGCCCGTTTACAAATGTACTCGGCGTGCCGCCGACTCCATAAGCCGACCCTTCGGCTAAATCGTTTTGCACTTTAGCCGCAAATTCGCCACTATCTAGGCAGGATGTAAATTGACTCTGCGATACGCCTATCTCGGCCGCTAAGCTTGGTAATTTATCTAAGGCAAAACCATAACCATTAGAAGTCGTGCGCTCAAAAATTGTATCTACAAACTGCCAAAATTTGTCACTACCGCCTAATTTACCAATACACTCGGCGGCTTCAGCTTCTTTTTGGGCATTAGCGTGGAACGATAACGGAAAATGCCTATAAACCCACCTAACTTGTCCGTCATACTCCTGCAATAACTGCTCCATGGCCGGGTGAAAACTCTTACAATAAGGACATTCCAAATCAGAATACTCTATTAATGTCACAGGTGCGTTAGCATTGCCCCGAATATAATCATCTTCTTTAACATCAATGTTAGCCAGGGGCGGGGCGGGGGTGTTGGGGGTAGGCGTTTCGGTGACGGTGGGGGTAGCAGCGGTTGGTTTAGCTGTAAACGATAGCCCTGACGAGGTGGTTAAAAACCAGCCGACTAAACTGACTATAGCCACGCCCGTGACCAAACCAAATACAAACCCCATTTGTGGGGTACTGCCTTCTAAAAATCCGACTTTGGTTTTTGTTGGTGATTCGTACATAAGAATTTTTTAATAATTAAAACAATAGTAACAGTATAACACGCTAGCTAAGGTGTGTCTAACCTTTGACAGTTTTAAGCCGAGCCAAATAATTATGCGCCTCTAGCGCCGCTTTGCACCCCTCGCCGGCCGCCACGATAATTTGCTTAAACGGCACTGGGGTTACGTCGCCGGCGGCAAAAATACCAGGCACATTGGTACGCATATGGCTGTCCACTTTAATTTCGTTATATTGATTTAGCTTAACTAGATCTTTACAAAAATCCACGGCTGGTACCGAGCCAATTTCTTCAAACACCCCCTGCACTACCAGTTTTTCCTGTTGGCCGGTCTGCTTATTTTTAACCACCATACCATTAACCACTTTATCGCCGGCAATAGATAAAGTTTCAGTATGGTAATAAACTTTAACTTTGGCTGAAGCTAAGACTTTATCTATCATTACCTGCTCGCCCTCGAGTTTAGGATTTATCGTAACCAGATGCACAAACTTGGCGATTTTAATTAGCTGTAGGCTGGCGTCCAGGGCCGAATTACCGCCACCAATTACCGCCACCTCCTTGCCCCGATAAAGCGGCGCGTCGCAAGTGGCGCAAAAAGTAACACCTTTGCCTAATAACTTGTCCTCGCCGGGAATTTTTAACATCCGGGGATTTTTACCCGAGGTAATAACAACGCTTAAAGCTAAGGTGTGTTGCCCATCTTTAAGTTCAACCAAAAATTGGTTAGGTTGTTTGGTTAATTTAGTTACCTCGCCGCCGTCGATTACTTCTAAATTAAAATCGGCGTTATCGTCGTCAAATTTTTTTACATGCTGAAAAAATTTAGCGGTTAACTCCGGCCCCGTAATCATATTAAAACCCAAATAATTTTCAATATCAGCTGACCAGGCGGTTTGCCCGCCCATGATGTGGCCGATTAACAAGGTATCAATGCCGCGGCGGCAAGCGTAAATAGCCGCCGTCATCCCCGCCGGCCCACCACCTATAATAATTAGTTCATAAAATAATTTCATTGGATGATTTTGACCTATGATTGCTTTTTGTCCCGGCCGGGACAAAAAGCAATCAAGATAAGTTAGTTACTAAATTTTTCCGCTACGGCGGCGGTGATAATTTGTACCCATACATCATAGGGTATGGCACCTTCAATTTTATGTCCGTTCACAAAAAAGGTCGGCGTACCCCTAACACCCGCCGACACCCCGTCGGTGAAATCTTGCTCTATTTCCGCCACCACGGCACTAGAGTTAAGGCAAGATGAAAACGCGGCAGTGTTTAGCTTTAAACTTTGCGCTAGACTGTTATAAAGGCTTAACCCTAAATTATCTTGACCGGCATATAACCCGTCGTGAAACTCCCAAAATTTACCTTGATTGGCCGCGCAATTAGCAGCCACGGCGGCCGATATGGCATTGACGTGAATAGCGGGAACTGGAAAATCCCTAAAAATTATTTTTATGGTGTCCGGATAGTTTGATAACAACTGTTTTAACACCGGGGCTTCTTGTTTGCAAAATGGACATTCAAAATCACCAAATTCTACTATGGTTACAGGGGCGGCTGAAAAACCGATTTGCGGATCATCAACTGTTACCATATTTACAACTTGGGTAGGCTCACCCGTAGCTCCCGGCAAGGCTGTAAAACCATTACTGGCCGGGGGTTGATAGCCAAATAATTGTAAGAACCAGGGTAAAACAAGCCACAACCCCAGTATAATAACCAACACAATAAACCACCACTGCTTATACCACGGTTTTTTTATAGGTAATAGCTCTGGTGCTACGGTATCCATAATTTTATTGTAGCTTAGGCGTTTTAATAAACCAATCCGCGGCTAAACTATTTATGCTGGTAAATGCCAAGGGCCACGGGCGCGCTCAAACTGGTGCGCAACTTGCAGTATCTTTACTTCTTCCCACGGCGCACCGATAAGCTGCAAGCCCACCGGCAAACCGTCGTAAAGACCAGCCGGCACGGATATGGCTGGCAGCCCAGCAATATTTACCGGCACGGTATTTACATCGGCTAAATACATCGCCATCGGGTCGGCGGTTTTTTCACCCAACGAAAATGCCACCGTCGGGGTGGTGGGACAAGCTAATATATCTACCTCTTTAAAAATATTGGAAAATTCCTGATTTATTAATTGTCGAACCTTCACTGCCTGGCGGTAGTAGGCATCGTAATAACCGGCTGATAAGACATAAGTGCCTAAAATAATTCGGCGTTTTACTTCTTTGCCCAACCAGCGCCCGCGCGTATTTAGGTAATGATTAAACAATTTTCGGTCTTCGGTACTTTCACCAAAACGCAGGCCATCAAAACGCGCCATATTGGCGCTAATTTCCGATGGCGCAATAATGTAATAAGCCGCCAACCCGTAAACGGATTTGGGTAAATTAACATGCTTAATTTTAAGACCCAACTCCCCTAGCGTTTGCGTGGCTTTTTCCAATACTTGCTTAGAACCGCGTGATAATCCTTTGCCAAAAAATTCCTGCGGCAGACCGACGGTTAAACCTTTAAGCGAATGATTCAGCTTGTCATTGTAATCGGGCACGGTTTTATTACGGCTGGTAGCGTCTTTAAAGTCTAGACCGGCAATGGCCTTTAGCACTGTCGCCGCCTCGGCAACTGTTGCTGATAATGGGCCAACTTGATCAAGTGACGATGTCATGGCAATAAGTCCATAACGAGATACTCGGCCATAAGTTGGTTTTAAGCCGACCACACCACTAAAACTAGCGGGCTGCCTAATCGAACCACCAGTGTCGGTGCCCAAAGCCGCGCGGCACAGGCGAGCCGCCACCGCCACGGCCGAGCCCGAAGATGAACCGCCGGGCACTTTAGTTTTGTTCCAAGGATTTTTGGTTGGAAAGAAAGCTGAATTTTCACCTGATGAACCCATGGCAAATTCATCACAATTGGTTTTGCCTAAAACAATTACTCCCGCCTGAATAAGTTTATCCACGGCCGTGGCGTTATAAGGCGCGCGGTAATGAGCCAGCATTTTTGAACCGGCCGTGGTAACACCTTGCTCGGTGGTAAGCACGTCTTTAACCGCCATCGGCACACCTACTAACCCAGTCGGTTCCAGACCGCCAATAATTTTTTTATCTAATTCCCGGGCCGCGGCCGCGGCTTCGTCTCGCCATACCGACAAATACGCGCCCAATTCTTTATCGTGCGAGTCAATTTGTTTTAAATACTCAGCCACCACCTCGCTTACTGTAAAATCACGCTTTTGGTAGCCCGCTTGTAATTCCTGAATTGATAACTCGGTCAGCGACATACTTTGGTAATTAGTTATTAGTTCACAGTTTGTCCCGGCGGGACACCACCCGCCATTCGGCCTCGCCGTTTGAGGCCCCGAGGCCCGAGCGGGAGCTCATGGCCGAGGGGTAGGGTGGTACAACACAATTTACGCCCTGGTCTATTCCTGACAATAAACTGTAAGCTGTCAACTGTGAACTGTAAGCTTAGTTAATTAATCTTCAAACACCGGCGGTACCACCAATAAATTTTTCTTAAGCCTCGGCGCGCGGTTAATTAGTTCCCGAGCTTTAGTGAAAGGCTTAACCTCGTCGGCTCGCCAATGGTTGTCAGCCGCAGTTTTGCTCGGATTTTTTAGCTGATCAGCCACTTCTTTTATTTTATCTACGTACTTTAAAATTTCACCCAGCTCATGAGACAGGCGACTGACTTCATCGGCTGTTAAATTTAATCGGGCTAATTCAGCTAAATGTTCTATTTCTTGGTTACTCACAGCCATAGTGTAAGTTTAACCAAAAAAATTGACCTTGAAAAGGGACGGGCAACTATGTTCAGTTAACCTCGTCTAAATAACCGGGCAAACGACTGTGATTGCCTTTTGTCCCGGCCGGGACTTTATTCAATCACAATTATATGGTAGTGTTAGGTTATGGTGAAATCAATACCGCTTACTAAAATGATCTTACTGACCTTGGCTGGTCTGGCCGACACGGCGGTTGACTTGGGCAACCTAACGACTGCCGTGGGTCAAAGATATGGTAGTGCCTGGCGCCGCGGCGGGCAGGAGTACGTGGCAGAACTCAAGCGCCTTCGACGGAAACAAATACTTCGAACTACCATTAATCAACTTAGATACCGCAAATACATAACAGCCCGTAGCGTCGGCCAGCGCTTACTTATTACACTCACGAACAAGGGTCATGCGGCGACTATAGTTTACCGCCTCAAACTCGCCAAACCACATCCGCCCGGTAGATACACCGTGGTTATTTTTGATGTTCCGGAAAGTCAGGCGGCGGCCCGCAAGCAGCTTCGATTACTTTTAAAGCAAGGGGGGTTTTGCAAGTTACAACAGAGTGTATGGCTAAGCCAGACCAACACCTACCAGACAGTAGCTGAATTTGTGCAACAGACAAAACTATTCGAGTGGGTAAACGTTTATCAAGCCGACCACCTTTTGCACCCCCCGCGTCGTGCATCGTAGCGGGCTTATCGGTAGCAGAAACAGAGAATTGCCTTTTGTCCCGGCCGGGACAAAAGGCAATTTATTAAAAAAGCCAACAAGGCTAGTTCGAATCATTTACCCTAACACTTTTCTAGGTGAATGACCGGCGGACAACCCTGGCCATTAAGAAATCAATCTTTTAAAATCATCTTCACTCAATATTTTGACTCCGATTTTTTTTGCCTTATCAAATTTTGATCCGGGATTGGCACCCGCCACCAGTAAATTTGTTTGCGCCGAAACCGATTCACTGACCTTGCCGCCCGCCTGGCGAATTAGCGACTTGGCCTGATCGCGGCTGTAATTTTTTAAAGTTCCGGTAACCACCACTCGCCGGCCTTGTAATTTACCGCCCCGCCGCGGCGCGGCTTTAACCACCTCTACACCCGAGTCCGATAAACGATTAATTAATCGTTGATTGGCCGCGTCGATTATAAATTCATAAATACTGCGCGCCACCACTGGTCCCACGTCGGGCAAATTTTCAAAGGCAGCTTGATCGGCTTTTAATAAATTAGGCAGGGTCGAAAAAGCCGCCGCTAAAACTTGGGCAGTTTCTTCACCCACATGTCGAATGCCGAGCGCATAAATAAAACGCGCCAGGGTTATAGTTTGGGCCTTAGCTATGGCTGCCACCAAATTAGTAGCTGATTTTTCGGCAAACCGTTCCAGTGGTTTTAAATCCCCTAACTTTAAAGTAAATATATCAGCCGCGTCTTTAATTAAACCAACCTGTAAAAGCTGATCCAAAATTTTGGGCCCCAATCCGTCAATGTCAAAAGCCGCCTTAGACACAAAATGCCGCAATCTTTCGGCCTGCTGGGCAAAACATTTCTGGTTGACGCAATACCAAGCCACTTCGCCCACGGGCCGGGCAACTTTGGAGCCACAGGCCGGACACGCCGCCGGCATATGAAAAGCCCTTTCCTTACCCGTGCGTAAATTTGCTAAAACTTTCACAATATCAGGAATAATATCACCGGCTTTTTGAACAATCACGGTGTCGCCAATTTTTACGCCTAGTCGCTTTATTTCATCGGCATTATGTAAAGTCGCCCGGCTTACGGTAGTGCCAGCTAATTTAACCGGCGTCAACCTAGCCACTGGTGTTAGCACACCGGTTCGGCCGACTTGAACATTAATGGCTTCTACTTTAGTGGTCGCCTGTTCAGCGGGAAACTTATAAGCCAGCATCCACCGCTCGGCCTTGCCGACGCTACCTAATTTTTTTTGCTGATTGATATTGTTTACCACTATGACGGCGCCATCAGTTTGATACGCCAGGCTTAATCTTTTTTTCTCCCAGTCGGTTAGGTATTTTTGCACCGCCGTTAAATCGGCTAGTTTAAGACAGTTAGGATTAGTTTTAAAACCCCAATCAGCTAACAACTGGTGCACCTCGGCGTGACTAGTTTGACCAACTTCGCCGACAATATCAAAAGCAAAAAAATGCATTTGCCGCTGGGCAGTAATTTTAGGGTCAAGCTGCCTAATGGTGCCGGCGGCTAAATTTCTGGGGTTGGCATATAGGGGCAGGTTCTTTTGCGCTTGCAGCTTATTGATGCGGTCTAATTCTTTTTTGTAAATTACCACTTCGCCGCGCACGTCTAAACGAGCTGGCCAGGCGGCTTTACCCCGGCGCAAACGCAAGGGGACACTTTCGATAGTGCGTAAATTATGGGTTACGTCTTCACCCACCAAGCCATTACCCCGGGTAGCGCCGTACTCTAAGAGACCGTTTTTGTAAGTTAGAACAATCGACAATCCGTCCATTTTTAACTCACCAAAATAACCAGTAATTGGTTCTTTTAATATTTTTCCATTTCGTTCTTGCCATTCTTTAACTTCATCAGCACTAAACGCATCCTCAATAGAAATTACGGGTTGAGAATGCGTAACTTTTTTAAAACCCCGCAGCGGCTGGCCGGCCACTCGCTGGGTTGGGGAATCGGCTGTTACCAAATCGGGAAATTGCTGCTCTAATTTATACAACTCATGTTTTAAAGAGTCTAAAGCGGCTTCCGAAATTTCCTGTTTATCTAAAACATGATATAAATAGCGGTGGTGATCTATTTCCTGCCGCAACTTGCCTATTCTAATTTTGGCCTCTGATTTGGTCATGAGAAAAATCAAAATTTAAAAATCAAAAATAAAAAATATTATTTTGCATTTTGATTTTTTCATTTTACATTACTTTACGATGTCCTGCTCAGAGAAAATTACGTAGTCGGGAAAACCATAAACCGGCAACTGACTCGGCACACTGGTGGTGAGTTGTTGTCGGATATTGATTTTTTGCGAGCGGCTAGACACATTTAAGTAACCAGAAAAATGGCTACCCAAAGGAGTTTCCGGCTGAATTCTTAGTTTGTTAATGGGGTATGCCAAAGATTTAAAACGCACTTGATAAGTCTTGGAATTGGCGCTGTTGGTATAGCCATCACTATCAGAGAATAGCAAGAGCGTACATGAGTTTGTAACTTCGTCATAACCTGCCTCCTGATTACAATAATACGGCACGCCTAAATTAGGCCGAACAACTACGCTTCCACCCAGTGATTCAATATTAAGAAAAGATACTTCTAAATAAGATAAATGGTCCCTATCTAAGGGTGACCAACTAACTTCAATGGCCGTCACACCGTCGCCTGGTTCAATATCTAACGAAAAAGTATCATCAACGCTTATAAGTGGTACCAGTATCTCGCTACTCGGGTTAATTTTTACCTTACAGTTAGTGTTGGGTTGGCAAGTATTAAAATCATTAGCATCACATGGATCATCACCAGTGAACTCTTGCGTGCATAGCTGGGCTTGCCTAATATCATACAAACTTTGTTCCAGTCCCCCTTCGGCATCATAATAACCTATTAAGGCATTATCCAAACTGCGGGCTTGCCTAATTTCACTTACCACTAGCACCGCCACCGTTAAACCGCCAACAATTCCGCCGGCTAATAACAATAAGGCGAGCAGTAAAACGTTGCCGCGTTGATGTTTAAATTTTAAGGTTGAAACTTGAAGCATAATTTAGAATTGATGATTGAAATCTAAATTACAAAGCTCAAATGTCAAATCAAGCTCAAAATCCAAATGACAAAGTAGTTTTGAACTTTGGGCTTTGGATTTGATTTGGTATTGGGATTTTGGCATTTGGATTTATAAATTCGGATTTAGAACTTCTTTATGTTATCGCTTATACACTCGCGATGCCACGGTGGTTTGTAAATAAATAGGTTTCTGTTCCTGAATTTTTATATTAAGGCTGCTGGTTTTTAAAACAATGGTTACTTGCGGCTGAATATCAGGTGTACCAACCGTTACCGTATCCGGAAAAGGGTCGGCTAAAGGTGTAATATAAAATTCCAACTTATCCACACTTAAATTAGGTGAACTAATAACGCTTTCCCCGCCCAGATCGCGCTCTATAGTGACACAAGGCACGCCCGGACAAGCGGCGGTATCGTGCCGAAAAGACAAAACCTTACCCTCGCCGCTGGTCAAATGCAACACTGTTTCCACCGATTCTGGAGTGCTAGATGGATATTCACCATAGGCAATAGTGCTGGCCCTAATTTCGCGCGACAACACTTCTAGCAAATAACGAGCATCGGTATAGGCGATTTGCGCGTCGCGGGTGTTTTGCTGCGCTCGCTGCACGTTTACAAAAATTTCGGCAATTAACAAACTCGCCAAAGTAAAAATAAACATCACCACCAAAACTTCCATTAAAGTGAAGCCTCTGACCTTTGACGAGCCTATGAGTAATAAAGGCAATTTTTTCATACAACAGCGTAAAAATCCAAATTACAAAATCCCAATGCCAAATCAAATCCAAAGCCCCTGCCTGCGGCCGGCAGGCAAAATCCAAAACATTTGCGATTTGAGCTTTGACATTTGAGCTTGATTTGTAATTTGAGCTTTGACATTTGAAATTAACAATTATCGCCAATTATAAAGATACTCCACCAAACTTAATTCCCGACGCTCGATGCCGCCAAAAAAACCCGACGACGCCCAACTTACTGTGGCGGTAACACGAATACCAATCTTGGTTCCCGAGGTGCAATCAGCTACGGCTTCCTCCACCACGATAGAGCCAGTATCACAAACCGGATCTAAAAGTAGTATGCGCTTATAGCCCGTCTTGATGTAATTTGGTTCAGGCGTACTAATATCCGGGTCGGGCGCGCCGGACGGGAACTGCCGCCAATCATAGTCTTGCGCGTGTCGATATAGTGCATAGGCCACATCATCAACGTCGCGACTATTCAAGTACACCACTGCCCATTCCGCCGGAACGCTGGCAGATGTTGGTAAAACAAAATCCAGCGCCGCCCCTTGAGTTGGTTGCAAATCGTCATCCCATAAACGACTTGGGTCGCTGTTGCTGCCGGCCAACCAATTGCTATCACGAATGGCCCTAACCACATCTATACCCTCGCGCGCTAAGTTAGCCGCTACGATTCTTTGGCCGCTGTCGGCGGCGGCCGCGATATTTTTTAAGGTAAAAGTCAAAATCGCCCCCAGGCCCACTAAAATCATACCAATGGCTAAAATAGCCTCTAACAAACCTTGGCCGCGCCTTAAATTAATAAATCTAAAATCTATCATTATAAATAAACAATAAATACTTGACCGGTGATGGAGTTAACTTGCACTTCCACCTGACGATTGGTTTTATCGTGCGTTAAAGTGATGATAGCGCTGGTATAAGCATCACTACCATTAAGACGTACTTTTTCTGACGCCGGTGAAAACACTATATCTAAAGAATTGACTTCATTAATCCCCGTGCCGGTATTAATCTGTATTTTTGTTACCGGCACTTTTGTATTCCAGTTGACATCTTTTACCAGTTCGTCTAAAGCATCATACCTATAATCATCTGGCTGCAACCCAGCGCAATCGCCAAAAGTTTTGGCCGCAAAACTATCTTTGACTAAATTAAAGCCAAAGCCGTTATCGGGCGGTTCGGGGGTGGCGGGAACGCATTCCACCACATCACCGGCATTAGTGGCAGTTTGCATTTCTCTAATGGAGGTGGATATAGCTTCGGCGGCGCCGACCAACTCATCGCGGTAACGACCCGAATGAAAATTAACAATCACCATGCCCGTGATAATCAAAAAAATTGTAATGGAAATTAAAAGTTCTATTAAAGTAAAGCCTGCGGGCTTACTAATTATAGTTCGTGGTGATAACAACATATAAATCCAAATTACGACATTCTAATGACCAAATCCCAAGTTCCAATAAATGTCCAAAACCTAATGTCCATTGTCACTTTAAGATAGCGGAAAATATAAAAACCAACTCTTGCACTTCCTGCCACAACCGTCGTGCTGCGTCTTTCTGTTCCGGGACCGCCCGAGCAATCATTCGTAGCCAGGGCCGACTCTCTTTGGCTTCAGTTCGAGATAGACTTATCTTGTGTCGAAACTCTTTTTTGGTGCTTGCCCCACCTGCTTCCATATAATTAGCACCAATACTAGTGCCCGCCCGCACTAGCTGACTAATCAGCGGAATAGTGACGACGTTTCTGGGTAAAGTTTTAACAAAATCGATAATCGCCTCACCGAAATTGGCAGTGCGCTCCTCTAAATCAAAATTCTTTTTGACATTGGGATTTTTAGCTTTATTTGTCATTGAAACTTGGATATTGGATATTTAATTAACATAGGATTTTAACTGGCATTTGAGCTTTGAAATTTGAATTTAAATTTGCGGTAAGTATGTTTAGAATTTAGATATTCGAATTTAGGATTTATACAGTTATTCTACCATAACAACAGAATATACCACTGCCAAATTTGATCGCCCCATAATAAAGCCGTAAGCGTGGTTAGGGTTAAAAAAGTTCCAAATGGCAATTCACTTTTTAGCCCTTTTTTCTTTAATACTAAAAGTGGAATTGCCACCACGCTGCCTAAAAGATATGCCCCAAATAAAGCCATTACCAAACCTTGCCAACTAGCGAGCATCGCGCCTATTAAGGCGCCTAAACGAATATCACCCGAACCTACCCACTTACCGCGCGACACCGCGTATTGAAAACCAAACCACGCCGCGCCTAAAATAGTTGCGCCTACAAGCCAACGCCAGTCTTTGCCTAAATAAAAATTTAAAGCCAACGCCGCAACTAATCCTGATAACGTGATAACGTCAGGTAAAATATACCACCGCAAATCAAATACAAATAATATTAATAAGAAGCTCGCAAAGATGCCGAAAGTTATTACTGCCAACCACCCCGCTGGTGTCATTGCGAGTCCGAGCCAAGTCGAGGACGAAGCAATCCCCTGACTAGAATATGAGATTGCTTCGCTACCGCTCGCAATGACAAGATAGCCAACCAGCCACAGAAGACCAGCGGCCAACTCAACCAACGGATATTGCCAGGAGATATGTTTATGGCAATAGTGGCACCGGCCCCGCAGCCAAATAAAAGACAACAAAGGTATATTGTCATACCACTTTAACTGCGTGCCGCAGTGCGGACAATGCGAGCGGCCCGATATGCTTTGCTCTGCCACCAGCCGTAAAATCACCACATTAAAAAAACTACCCAAAGCCAAACCTAGTAAAAAGAAAATGACGGCTAAAAATAAAGTAACATCCATAATATTTGACTTAATTTTATCATATTTTGGCCGTAAAATAAAGTTTTATGACCGCGCCGGCACTGTATTTTTTTATGGTACTGTGATTGATGCGGCCGTCACAAGTATAGTACGTGATAAATATTTAGAAATTTAGAAGTTGGGTCAGATAAATAGCTGTTGACCTAAAACAAAGCCGCCAGGGCAACCGGCAGTGTAAATAAGGCGCCTGATACAAATGACCAAAGCATCTTTTACCAATAACTTTACTTTAGCGCCGCCACTATGATATATCATTATATCATAGTGGATTGGTAATTATAGGTGATGTATATTGGCCGGAGCAATCCCCACTTTTTTTGTCATTGCGAGTGCGAGCGAAGTCGTCCCTTTGGGAGATCACCCGTAGGGTGACAATCTCAAAATAATGCCTCGGGATTGCTTCGTCGCTGATACTCCTCGCAATGACATACTGAATCGTCTCGCGATGACGGGGAATGCCCAAACCAAAACCCCTCTCAAAAAAGGAGGGGGTTTTGGAATTCTTAAATTTAAGAATAGTAATAGATTATGGACACGCAGAATTCGTCATTCCACTTGGTGTAGCGGCAACTGCGCCGGCTACTAAACCGCCTGTATCTCCCTCAAGTGTATACGCGATACAATAATCTGACCCGTCGGTTGTGTCATAAGTGTAGGCAGTGCCTCCAGGTGACGGATTAGCCGGTACTAGGCCCATGTAGATTGTGCCCACGCCTGTGTCTACGAAGCCAGCAGCGCTTTCATCTAATACATCACAAGCGGTTGTACAACTGGTACCCGAGCCCAATGTTATTGGATATGTAACCGTACCCAAGAATGGATAACCAGTCTGGTTATCAGTAAAGTATAACTCCAACGCGGTTTGAACCTGCTTAATGTCAGCAATACGCTTAGCATCTCTGGCCTTTTCTCGGGCGTTGTTTAAAGCAACTACCGCGAGGGTGGAGAGAATACCAATAATCGCAATTACGACCAATAATTCAATTAAAGTAAAACCTTTGCGAATTTTCATTATCTCACCCCCTTTCCTAAAAACTCTAGTCAAAGAGTAAAGAAGTTACTGGTTAAGTATAACACGGATTGGAATAAATATCAACAGGCATATAACCTATAAGTCAAAGGTGCACTGCGATATTTAAATCCAAATTTCCAAGTTCCAATGTCAAATAAATGTCCAATGACTTAATGTCAAGCGCGCTTAGGTAACCCCAATGCCAAGCATTGGGGCTTGACTATCTATATTTCGCGCGCGACACTGAGCAACAAGCCC
>DOPF01000006.1 GCA_003512705.1 Patescibacteria group bacterium | reverse complement strand
AGTTTTCAAACGGCAATTTAACAACCTAACATACTAACAAAACGTGCGGTTTGGATAGGCACAAAATAATATCGTTAATATGTTATATTGTTAAGGTGTTATATTGTTAAAAAAATAAACTCACAACGACGTAAAGTACTATATGGCTTTTATGAACACTGACGACATTTTGAAACCGCTCAATGAACCACAACAACAGGCCGCCACGATTTTAAATGGCCCGGTGCTAGTGTTGGCAGGGGCAGGCAGCGGTAAAACCAGGACGTTAGTTCACCGCTTAGCTTATTTGATTGCCTCGGGAACAGCCCCAGCCAGTAGCGTGTTGGCGGTAACCTTTACTAATAAAGCGGCGCAAGAAATGCGTCTGCGCGCAGCCAAGTTAGTAACCGGGCCTGGGCAGGCCATGCCGCTGGTGGGAACTTTTCATTCTATCAGTGCGCGCTGGTTACGCCACGAAGCTCTCCGCCTGGGCTTAAAGCGTCAATTTAGCATTTATGATGATTCTGATCAGAAAAGAATTATCAAAGCGATTATTAAAGAATTGGGGTGGCCGCTAAAAAAATTTTCGGTGGGGGCATTTATGAATATTATTTCCCGCGCCAAATCAGAATTAATTAGTCCTGATAATTTTTTGCGCTGGGCGGGCGAGGATACCTTTACTAAAAAGGCCGCCACCGTGTATGACCGTTACGAACAAATGCTGCAGGCGGGCCAAGCTTTAGATTTTGATGATCTGATTGGTAAAATGGTTAAGCTGTGGCAGTCTGACGCGGGGCTGCTAAAACAATACCAGCGCCGATTTTCTTATTTGCTGGTGGATGAGTATCAAGACACTAATCATGCTCAATACGCCTGGGTCAATTTGTTGGCTTCGGGCAGCCGCAATTTATGTGTAGTGGGCGATGACTGGCAGTCTATATATTCCTGGCGGGGCGCGGACTTTGGCAATATTTTGCGTTTTACCAAAGATTACCCCGATGCCCAAGTAGTCAAATTGGAGCAAAATTACCGCTCCACTAAAAATATTATTGCCGCCGGTAATGCCGTTATGCAGCCGGCGTTGGCCAAAACCGATAAAACTCTATGGACAGCCAATGCCGAAGGGGTGAAGTTAATAGTGACGGAAACAATAGACGAAATATCCGAAGCCCAGTTTGTGGTCGATGAGATTTTGCAAAGTTTGTCGGCACACACAAGCTCAGAGCCGCTTTATTGGAGCGCCGATGATAAGCCGATGACGCAAAATTGGACAGTGGAACAATTACAGTATTTACAGCGTTTTGCCGTATTGTATCGCACCAACGCCCAAAGTCGTGTGTTGGAAGAGGCCTTTTTACGAGCGGGAATACCATATCAATTAATCGGTGGCATCAGATTTTATGAACGGCAGGAAGTTAAAGACGTTTTGGCTTATTTGCGGCTCATCATAAATCCGTTCGATGTTATTAGTTTTGAGCGGGCATTAACTACCCCGCGACGGGGAATCGGTGAGGATACGGTCAGTAAAATTATGCTATTGGCGCGTGACACAAAAATTTCTTTACTAGAGAGATGTCAGAACCCGGAAAATCTTGGCCTACCCACAAGTAAGCAGGGTATATTAAAAGCTTGGGCAAAATTGATTCAGGAATTTACACATGCCGCCGCCACCTTGTCGGTAGCTGATCTAATAGATTTAGTTATTGATAAAAGCGGTATCAAAGAAGAATTAAATGATGGTTCGCCCGAGGGCGTGGTGCGACTAGAGAATATTGCCGAACTAAAATCGGTGGCTTTAGAGCGTGGCGGAAACCCAGGATTAGACGAGTTAACAAAATTTTTAGAAGAAGTCGCCCTATATCAAGACCACGATCGATATAACAGCCAAGGGGGTGGGGTAACTTTAATGACTTTGCATTCGGCCAAAGGTTTGGAATTTGATGTCGTATTTATTGTGGGTATGGAAGAAGGTCTGTTTCCTCATATGAATTCATTAGACGATAAAAAAGAACTAGACGAAGAGCGTCGTTTAGCTTATGTGGGCATAACCCGCGCCCGCGAAAAAGTTTATTTAATTTATACATCACTGCGCACTCTAGTGGGAACTTCGTTTCTAGGTTTGCCGTCACGGTTTATTACCGACATCCCCGACGAATTATTGGAGTGGAAGAAATTAGAATAAAACTTTATTTTAGACAAAACTTTGATACTGGGAAGTATGGAAGTTTTGTCCAAAGGCTGATGACGGTTTATTGAACTGGTTGTTTTTGTGTTATTTTTTAATATTTTATCACCCCGAGAGTTTTAGTCATTTTTAACGGTTTGTCGGTGACGGGCTCGGTAAAAAGTAATGCCAAATCGGTGCGCTTCATCTCGTAGTTGCTCTAACAGCAGTAAACCTGGGGAATTAGCCGGAAGATGGATAGCGGCTTTTTGGTTGGGTGAAAATAGCAATTCTTCTTTCTTAGCCAGGGCCACTAGTGGTATGCCAATCTTTTTTTTCTTAAATATCCGCATAATCGTGTTTAGTTGCGGCTTGCCACCATCAAGCATAATTAAATCTGGTTTAGGCCAACCTTGGTGGCGGCGTTTAAATCTACGAGCCAAAACTTCGGCCAGCATGGCTACATCATTAGGGCCATTAACTTTTTTTATGATAAATTTTCGATATTGGGATTTATCAATCAAGCCTTTAGTTAGCACTACCATAGCACCAACAGCATGCTGGCCTTGGATATTGGAAATGTCATAGCCTTCAATGCGCAGTGGTAAAGTTTTTAGTCTAAGTATTTTTGTAAGTTCATCCAGGCCAGTTTTAGCGCGGTTTGTTTGCTTTTGCCACGAGGCCAGGCTGTTACTTAGGTAATTAGCGGCATTGGCTTGGGAAAGTTTTAGCAGTTGCCTTTTATATCCACGTTGCGGTACGTCGATTTTAAAGCCAACCCCGGGCAGTTTTACGGGCACAAATATTTTTTTGGGTTTATCAGTAACTTGGGGATAATAACGTTCAATAAAGTCAGTTAAAATATCGGTCGGTGTTAATTTTTTATCATGTTCTATTAAAATCTGATCGCCTTCCAGCAATACCCCTTGTTTTATCGGCAATATATTTATAGCCGAAAGGTTGTTTTGGCTGGCCAAATTAATTACATCAAACGATTCTTTGGTAGTGGAAATAATTTTTTGCTTAGTCAGTATTCGGTCCAACAGTTTTAAACTATCGCGCAAACGCGCGGCTTGTTCAAAGCGTTTGGTTTGGGCAGCTGTCGTCATCTCGGCTTGCAATTTCTCCTTTACCAATTGACTGTTGCCTTTTAAAAATTGTTCCAATTGTTTTATGTGGGCTAAGTAAATATTTTTCGCGCCTGGTCCCAGGTTGTGGCCCAGACAGCGGCCGATAGTGCTGCCAAAGCATGGTTTATCCGGTGGATTCAAGCAAGTTTTTAAACCCAGAATTTTTTTAAGCAAATGAAAAGTTTGCCTAATGGCGCTGGCGGAAGTGTAGGGGCCAAACCACTTTACATTTTTTTGTCCGCGCCGGCGCGTTAATTCCACTTTAGGAAAATCATCTTTATAATCAATCATTAAATACAGCCAATTTTTATCATCCTTAAAAATAATATTATAAGGTGGCTGATGTTGCTTGATAAGCGCACTTTCAAAAAGTAAGGCCTCATCGGCATTATCTACCACGGTGGTTTTAAGATGGTGAATTTGCTCCACCATTTCTTGCTTGGACGGCGTAAGCTGAGAGTTAGACTGGAAATATGAACGGACACGATTTTTTAATATTTTAGCTTTGCCCACATATAAAAGTTTACCGGCGGCATTAAAGAATTGATAAATACCGGGTTGGCTAGGCAAGTTTTCTAATTGTAGTTTGAGTAGCTGGTTCATGATTCTAATATTATTTAGTATACCGCTGATATTGACACTTCGACGACAAGCC
>DOPF01000031.1 GCA_003512705.1 Patescibacteria group bacterium | reverse complement strand
GTTCCAACAAGTTGACATAACTCTCGGTGTACCCGATGCCAAGCATCGAGGCTTGTGTATTGTTTTCATAACCGCTTCGCTCGCAGGTCCGCTTTGCCCGATCTGCCGCCAGCGCGGCGAGTAGCTATCCTTCGCCACCAATGTTAAAACTTTAGTCACCACTATGATATATCATTATATCATTGCATTAATATATGTGGCTTCCCTCAACATGTTAGTGCGCCACAATACTCAGCAGTAACGCGTGTCTACGGGCGGCGAAACAGACGCGGTTTTTAATTAACTTCCTTTTTCCCCTAATAATCAGCTGCCAATTGCTTCTGCCAAACTAATCGCTCGGCTTGGTTTCCCTCACCCACCCTACTTACTGTCCCTTTAGCCACTGGCACCTGCCAAACATAGGCCAAGGTATTGATGAGTGACATTAATACCCGGCCTTGTGAAAAGCTAAGGTTATCTTGATTTAAAACCAAACCTTGCGGCCGCACCTTAACCGACTTTAAAAAAGCCTCTATATTAGTTAATAAACTTTCAGTATTAGCCCCGGCTTTGATATGCCGGCGATAAAGAATCTTTTTATCATCAACTAAAATCAGCCACAAATCGCGTTCGTGGTTGCTACCTATGTAAAGCCGCCGCGTGGGTGCTTTAACCATTAGCCGACCCGGTCGCGCCGCCATACCGTTATTTTGGCTATAGAACCTGTCAACACCAGGCCGCCGAAAATTTGCCACAATGTTAAAGTTTCTTTTAAGAAAATCCAATTCAACACCACGGCCGCTAATGGCCAAGTGAGTTCTAATATGGCCGACACCGACGCTTTGGTAACAGCTAAACCTTTGTAATAAAGATACATGGCGCCAAATCCCGGACCCAACATTATAATTATTAAAAACCAAATATCTCTGACCGATATCGTACTAAAGGCGCTAAAACCATTATAGTAACCCAAAATAATTCCTAACACCGGCAAAGCCACGATAAAACGCAAAGCCGTAACTAATGGAAACGACAAATCTTTTAATAAAAATCGACCAAAGACGGTAGCGCTCCCCCATAACAGCGCCGCCACCAAAGCCAACATTACGCCGATTGCGCCCGATTGGTATAAAGACAGTTGCGGAATAATTTCCGGAAAAGAAACAAAATATCCACCGACTAAAGCCGCCACTGCCCAGCCCCAAAAATATTTAGGCAGCCGCTCCCCCAACCATACCAACGCCAGCACCAAAGTAAATAGCGGTTGAATTTTTTGAAGCAATATACTGACCGATGGGCTGACATAACTAAAAGAAGCGGTAAAAGCTACGGTGGCCAAAGCTGAGGCGGCCACGCCAATAAACAGCACTGCCCCCCACTGCCGCGCCGTCAGCGCCACCGCCCGGCGCCATGATTTTATTAAAATCGGTATCACAAACACCAACGCCAACGCGTGCTCGGCAAATACTATGGCCCAGGCCGACAAATCTTGAGTTAACGGTTTACGGAAAAGCGCGTCGGTTGCCCACAGCAACGCTGCCAAAGCTATTAATAACGATGTCACACCACCCATAATTAACTACCCTTCCGACGATAAATCGTCAACTACTACCACCTTGGGGTTATTTAACACGGTTACTAAAAATTTATCTCCCAAAGCCTTACGCTCGTTATAATCGCGTGTGGATAACAAAGTATAATTTATTTCTCGGCCGATTTCTTTTTGAAATCTTTCAATCGCATTCACCAGCAGATTTTTATTCACTTGACCAACTATCAAAACATCGGTGGGTGACGAGCGGCTGCCCGTAAACGAGCCCGTTAGTAATAAGAACCGAATTTTGCCGGCCTCTTTCATGCTTTTAATAAAATTCTGCTCCAATAAAATTTGAGATTTTAAAAGCAAGTCGCTTAATTCTTTCACCAGGGCGAATTTTTTATTGAGTTGGTAATATTTTTTATCGGCCCTAGTATCAGACGTCACCATGCCCAATAACAATAAATTGGCTAATTCCCGACGCACGGAATTTAGCTGCTCATCTATTTTTCTGGTTAACTCGCGCACGTAATAGGCCGTGTCGGGGTTCACCAAAAAAAGCCGCAAAAGCTTTACCCTAGTACGCGAACCAAATAATTGTTCAAGCATAAAAAAATAATTACCCCGTCTAAATGTATTGCTTCCTTATTAGACTAGATTATAGTATACTTTAAAAAGGCTTTATGGTAAAGCAACTTTAAGCCCGCGGATTAAAAGTTCATGCCTTCATCTTCGATATCAAAATCCATTAAGTTAGCGCGACTAGCTATAACGAGCCCCGACACACCGCCACTGGCTAATGTTTGGACCAGGGGTACCAGCCAATTTTTAATAGTCGGTGAAATTAATCTACCGTACGCTACGGCGCAGGCGGTGGGCTCGGCCATCTTAGCGCGCATTGATGAATTGTGGTTTGAAACCCCACCCAGCTTAAGCACCACCGAAGAAATAATGGAGCACCTGTTGGGCGAGCTTAATAAAACTTTAGCCAACCTATTTGCCCCCTATACTTTTAACCCCCAAGCGCCCCGCTATCATATGGCGGTGGCTTATTTTAAATACCCCGAGGTGTGCGTGTCCACGATTGGTAACGCCGGCGCGTTTGTAATTTCGCCTACTCGTTTTACTAACATAGTAAAATCCAGCGTCACCGAAGATGACACCAGCCCGCTATTCTCCAAGAAGCCATTGTTTCAGCAAATAATTACCGGCATGCTGCGATCGGGCGAGGCTTTGTTTTTAACCAACCCCAGCATTCTAGATTATTTTTCGGTAGAAAAACTGCGTCAAGTTATAAGTCAATTCACGCCCGGGGAAGCGGCGGCCACTTTAGATAACATATTAAAAGAGCTCGACCGTCAGCCGGTGGTAAGTTTGGTAATTCTAAAAATTCCCAATCGACAAGAATTAGCTGGTGTGGAAGAATCAGTTAGCCACTTAATAAAAACCGAATCTGATACCGCCGGAATTTTGCGCCCTAAAGTGTGGGGGTATTTTAAATCGGTGGTATTCAAGTTACTGCCCGCCAAGCCGTCGGGCAAAAAAACTGACGTTATAGTACCAGTGATACCAGCACCAGCCCAACCATCCTGGCTAGTGCGATGGCGTGACGCGCTTACAAAACTAGGGAAAAAAATTATCAGCCGGCGCGCGCCCTGGCGGCGCTCGCAACTAAAACCAGCCCTAGTTAATTTATTCACGCGCGGCCTGGTTAAATTCCGGCAATTACCTAAAACACACCGAACCCTGGTAATCATCGCCGGCGCTTTGTTATTTATTTTTTCGTATAGCATAGTCTCATCCAGCAAAGAAAATTTTGTGAGTGGTTTATCACAAAATTATGGCCAATTGGTTCAAGATATTCAAAGCCAGCAAAGTGAAATTGACTCAGCTTTAATTTACAACAACACCACTAAAGTCGCCCAACTTTTGGAAGAGGTAAAAATTTTGTTGGACAAATTCCCCCAGCGCACCGACAGCCAACGGGAACAATATCAAACATTCAAACAAACTTTTAATTTATTAAGTTTGCGCATTCTTAAACAGGTAGATATCCCCTCTCCCGACCTGGCGCTGGATTTAGCTAATTTAGGCGAACACAATTGGCAAGGTTTGCTGTGGCCCGACGCTTTACTAACTTACGCGGGTGACGGCTTATTAGCCGGTAACGCCGGCGACGCCACGGCCAAAAATTTATTGTCACTGGGCGTTAACCAAGGCGGGGTTAAAACCGGCGCGGCGGTAAATAACCAAACGGCTTTGTTTATTTCCAACACTAACTCGGCTTGGGTGGCGGATTTAACCAACAACGTTAGCTCGGTAGTAAATAGGCAATTGCCAAAATTACTGGCTTTAAGCCCGTTTGACGGATCACGTTTATATGTATTGGGCGACTCACCGCGCACTATTTATCGTTTAGATATTAATGGCGTCGACGTCGGCTCGCCCACAGTTTGGCTATCGGCTAGTCAAGGTGAATTAACCGGCGCCACGTCGCTAGCTGTAGACGGGTCAATTTATGTATTAAGAAATGGTTCGGTTATAGAAAAATATATTCGCGGCACCAAGCGTGATTTTACCGTCGCCCCGATTAGCCCTGGGCTCACCGCCGCTACTAAAATAGCTACCCATGCCGAATCGGAATATATTTATATTTTAGAACCTTCGACCAAGCGGGTAGTGGTGATAAATAAAGACGGTGAACTAATGGTGCAGTTGATATTCTCTAGTTTAAACAACATTTCCGACTTTACTGTAGATTTTGACAACGACGAGCTTTATATACTGTCGGGTAATAGAGTTTACCAAAGCAAAATCTCGGGCTACATAAATTAGCCCGGCATAATTAGGTTTTTAGAAATTCTACCGCCAACGCATCCAGAAAGATTTTTTAAAATCTATTATTCGCTCATTCGTGCGAATGAGTGGTAGGTTACCAATGATTTATAACCGCCTTAACAAGGCCCGAGTGGGGTCTTGTCAGCGAATAAAAAACCAACCTGCTTCTTTGCTCGGATTCCACAATATCCGCCGCCTTTAGAATACCCAGATGCTTAGACGTCGACCTAAAAGATAATTTAATGGCAGCGGCCAAATTACCTGCGGCAGCCTGATGGTGCACTTTTAAATACTTGATAATACCAAGACGCCGTTTATTGGCCAGCGCTTTAAGCGCCCTCTCAAATTCCTTCATATTTTAATCGTAGCACTTTCATTGTCATTCCACCATTCGTACGAATGAGGCGAAGATGGAAGAATTGAATTGATACAAAAATTTACCTATTAAGTTAGACCTTCCAATGGCGGAGTCCAGGGGCCGACAATATCCACCCGTTTAATTCTATTTATATTAACCGGTATCGCTTCCCCTAAATCACCGTCATCGGCAATATAACTTAGCATTAAATCATCGCCGTTTATTTCGATTACCACCACATCGGGAATAGAAACCACCTTGCCAAAACTTTCCATCACAACATCAATCGCCAGGTTGCCTTCGCGAGCTTCGCGTAATAATAACTCAATCTTTTCTTTCTCCTGATGTCCTTCAGGCAATTCTTGATTGTGGCTACCTTCAAAATTTTCCGACATAATAATTTTTTCACTTATTCGCCAATTCGGGCGAATTGGCGAATAGTCACATTACCAACTTTATGGCTTTGTTAATGTCTCTAGGCATGTCCGGGTTCAGCTCATAGTAAACATGGCCATTCATACCCCGGCTTTCCAAAACATCGAGCTGATGGAGTAAAACTAAATTCTTGGAGGCCGATTTAATAGAAACTCGCAACTCAGCCGCAATCTCCCCAACTGTAAGCTTCTTTTGTTTGGACAGTAAAATTACAATCTTAAGGCGATTTATATTACCTAAAGTTTTAAAAATAACCGACCAACGTTTCATAATCACAGCTTAACACAATTTCTTATCTTTCGCCAATTCGGGCGAATTGGCGAATACTACAGAGTTGGGCGGCGGGAGGAATTTAGGAATTCAGCCCGCCCGGCTTGGGTATGAATTAGTTATGAATTAATTA
>DOPF01000047.1 GCA_003512705.1 Patescibacteria group bacterium | reverse complement strand
CCTCGACAAGCTCGGGGCGGTTTTTGGTTTTAGGTATTTTTTTCACTTCTGTCGTGATAGCGGCACAATTTTTGTTGCCCCATCGCGGCTTTAGTTATGCACAGGTTAAAGATTGACAAGAATTAGTTTTGGGTATATATTCATAATAGACTTTATTCTAATCCATCGCCTGGGGAAGGGGCGTTAATTAAACCCAAAACGAAAAATATGACCTACATCCAAAGCCTTAAGTTCCGCAGCTTTGCTTTTTACTCTAACCGTTCCAGTTCACAGTTCAAGCGAAATTTTATTAGTGGTCGCGCCGAAAAGCCCGCTGCTGAACCGGTAATCGGTTCTCAAAGTGTTACCCGGTATGAAAGTTGGTGGCGGACACCTAAATATAAAAAAAATTACAGCAGCGGCAATTAAAATCTGTCTTAACACCAAAACCAAAATAAAACCCCATGGCCAGACCGCGCAAACACCGGCGGGTGCGGTGGCATCCGCGAGTAAATATTTTTACGCCTTACGGCCAAACCAGGGCGGATTTTGAGTTAGTGGAAATAAGCCGCGAGGAGGCCGAGGCTATTAGGCTTAAAAATGTCATTGGCTTAGAGCAAACCGCCGCCGCCGTGAAAATGCGCACCTCCCAAAGTACCTTTCAAAGAATTTTAACCTCGGCCTATTATAAATTGGCCGTGGGTATTATTTACGGACGGGGGATACGGATTAAATAACGGCTTTATTTTATGCAATTTTTTTGGTATACTAAACTAAGTGATCGGTGGTAAAAAACTGCTTTTGCCGGTCCAAATTTTTTAATCTTTTTTCTTTAAGAATGACTAAATCTACTTTACGTCCGGAGTTGCAAGATTTTTTTAGCGCCCTGGAAATTGGCGAATTACAAGAGAAAGAAGAACGCGAAGCCAAAAATAAATTACATGTCAGCGAGTTTGTCGGCTTTGCGGCTTTTGCTTATGAAAAATTAAGAAATCTGGTTGATTATAAAGATGATGTGTTGTTGCGGAAGAATGCTATTAAAAGATTGCTGCGGCAAAGAAACGTTTTTGGACAGGTGGTAAAAGAACAGACGGTAGCCGAAGATTTGTTACGGGAGCTAGTGTTGTCGCGTTATTTACCCAATGACGCCGTACCGTTAAAGAAAATTGACGACGTCGCGGCTATCATAGTTAAATACCGTGCGCTGCAAACAGAATTGCGGCAGCAGGGTGCGTTTAACCCTTATATCAAAAAATGGCTTTTAGGATTGGAAGCTATGGAGATAGAGTACATGCTGGTGATAGACCCATTGCCGCGGGCATTAACTTTATATGCCTACCGTTTGTTGCGGCCGGTATTTAGGCAAGCCTTAAGGCAAGTATCAGATAAAGATTATAATACCCAACTCGTCATAACACTGCAACGCCTTTTAGCCAAAGCCGATGGGGACATATTGGCTTATCATTTGTTTAAGCATCAATACCCCGATTGGTTTTCGGGAAAGTTTGTAAATTATGCTGCCATAGCCCAAACCTTGGCCTCTAGTCACAATGATCAAGATAGATACTTGGCCAGTAGATTGGGTCGGCGGATGCAACTTTTAATTGGTCGTAAATTAATTCCGTTTGTGATTTTAAGAGTTATGTTACGCGAACATGGGCTAGCCAAAGTGCGTGGCTTTATAAATCAGGTGGGTGAAATGGTTAGGTTTAGCGAAGCCGCGTATAAAAAGCATTATAACGAGATTCGCTCGCGGATTAGACGAAAAGGCTTTCACGCCATGATGTATATTTTAATTACCAAAATGGCGCTGGCAATTATGGTGGAGTTACCTTATGAACGCTGGGTGTTGGGTTATATAAATTATACCGCCTTGGCTATAAATTTGGTTTTACCGCCGCTACTTATGTTGTTTATCACCATATTAATAACGCCGGCGGCCAAGAAGAATCTGGACAAGTTGCGTCAAAGTATGAAAGAAATTGTTTATGGCGTCGATGAGCCGGTGTGGCTAAAGCCGCCATTAGCTAAACGGCTAGCGCCGCGATTTTGGACGCGGTTGCTGTTTGGTTTTTTAACCACCGCTACCTTCGTGGCTTCGTTTGGTTTTATTATTTACGGCCTGCGCGAATTAGAATTTAACTTTTTAAGCGGCGCGTTATTTATTTTCTTTGTCAGCTTAGTCAGCTTTTTTGGCATGAGCCTGAGGCAGCAAGCCAATAGTTTAAAAGTTATACCACCCACTGGGAACATCTTTACGTTTATTTTAGATGTAATTAGTTTGCCGATGGTTTGGTTGGGTCGGTGGTTATCTAATACCTTTGATAAAATAAATGTGTTTGTATTATTCTTGGATTTTTTTGTGGAATTGCCGTTAAAGGTGCTGTTAAAGTTTTTAGACAAGTGGTTTTCTTTTTTGCGTGAAAAAAAAGAAGAGATGTTTTAAAGTTAATTTTTTCCACCTCAGCGCTTTATGGGTTTACTAATTGACCGTTTACGAGAGCACCTACAGCATCCACGGTACCGCCAACCGCATCGATATTTGTGGTGGCATTTATATGACCATATTATCCCATCTGATAGAAATAACTATCAGCCTTTTTTCGTTCACCATCGCGCCTTAGCCCTTTACAGCGCGCTGCTGGTTTTGCTTAAGTTAACTGTTATTGTGGCGCCGACACTTTATGCCGTGGAGCCGTTATTTTCATCGGCCTTAACCGCCGACAATATAGTCGCTTTGACCAATACCTCCAGAGCCAGTTTTGGTTTAAATAACCTGGAAT
The DNA here is from genome assembly GCA_003512705.1 of Patescibacteria group bacterium. Taxonomy (GTDB): domain Bacteria; phylum Patescibacteriota; class Patescibacteriia; order Veblenbacterales; family UBA10138; genus UBA10001. The sequence goes on along the minus strand of DOPF01000047.1, from coordinate 5,304 downwards.
TAAATAATCAATTAAGTCAAGCGGCCCAAGCCAAAGCTAAGGATATGTCGTTATACTCGTATTTTGCTCATACCTCACCCGCCGGGGTTGACCCGTGGTATTGGTTTGAACAATCGGGATACACGTATAGTTATGCCGGTGAGAACTTGGCGATGAAGTTTATCAGCGCCGAAGGGGTGGCTGATGCCTGGATGGCCAGCCCGGCGCATCGCGCTAATATACTAAAACCCCAATATAAAGATATTGGCATTGGTATTAGTGAAGGCATTATCGGCGGCGAGCGGGTGACTATAGTAGTGCAAATGTTTGGCGCGTCACGGGTAGCGGGTTTAGCTACCACTCAGCCTGACCAAGCGCCGGCACCGGTTTATACCTTGCCCGCGCCAGCGTCGGCACCGGTACTGGCGGGTGGCCCCTTGGTGGTAGCAGATAGTTTTGTTCTTACTAATAGTGGAGTAAACCCGTTTGATTATAGTGTGTCTTTAAAANNGTAACCGTGGCCATTGGTAACACCGCCGTGGGTTTAACTGAACTACCCGGCACAACCCCAACCAACTGGCAGGGCCATTTAGTGCTATCTAATCAGCAAGTCACTGGGGTAGTGCCAGTGATGGCTTATTTACGCGACCAAACTGGGCAAGAGGAGTCGCGGCGTTTGGCGCATTTTGGCTTGGCGGCGGTACAAGAAGTTTATGATGTTACTGGGGAAGCGATTAAGGCAGTTCGGCCGGTGAGTATTTGGGGCGGCCTAGTCGATTTAACTAGATTGCCGGAAATTGTAAACACTTTTTATATTTATTTTGCCATTATTCTGTTTATAGCTTGGGTAGCTAACATTGCCATCAAGCCGGAGGTTCAGCATCTGGATTTGATTACCCATTCAGCCTTGGTAATTATATTAGCCGTCGCTTTGCTTTTGGTTTAAATTATGTTGATAAAAAAATATTTCAATTTCCTGGCTATAGTTTTGGCCAGCGCGACGATATTATTGCTGGGTCTATCGTGTAGCGTTAAGCGGGATAAAACTGTCGTTACGAACCATCAGGAATTAGATAATTTACCGACCAATGTTGCCGCCGAAGTTGATGACGAATCAGCTGTCGTAGAGGTGGTTTTTCCCCTGGCTGACTATGTTACTAATCGAACGTTTAAAGTTTTTGGGCAATATGTCTCGGACCGGTTTACTGGTTATCATAACGCCGAAGATGTGGAGGTGACCGACAAAAGCAGCCAGCACGCGGTAACGGCGGTGGCCGACGGACAAATTATTTACAAAAAAAGTACCTCGGGTTATGGCGGCTTGGTGATAATTCGTCATCAGCTATCTACTGGCACGGTGCAGGGTATTTACGGGCACCTAGCTTTAAGTTCGGTGGGCAAGAGTGTCGGCGACCAGGTCACCAAGGGTGAGGTGGTTGGTTATTTAGGGGCAGATAAATCGCGCGATACTGATGGGGAAAGGCAACACCTACACTTCGGGCTATATAAAGGCACAGATATAAACGTCAGCGGTTATGTATCGCGGCCGGAACAACTGCAAAATTGGCTTAATCCCACTGATTTTTTTCAAGATCAAGGCTTGATATCGCAAAGCGTCGGGCAACTAAAGTATTCACCCGGGTCGGTGACCGGGGCAAACGACTTTAAGTTAAGTTTTAATTACCCCGCGGGTTGGCGCATAGAATACGTTCCCCAGATAAATGCCCTTAATTTGTTCACCTTGTCGGGCGCGGGGTCGGCCCGTGAACGGTCACAAGTTTTTATGCGGTGGTTTGACGCCGAGAATTTTTTAACCTTAGATACCGTTGACATTTTAGATCGGCAAGGGGGTGAAACTGCCGGCCGGCCGAGCGTAACTTACGTCATCATAAAAAAATTAAACGCCGATGATTTTAGTTATCAGCCGTCGTGGCGCAACGCCCAGCATCAAGTAACCGACATTAAAGCGAGCACTGGCTACACCCGTTTTTATGTCATCGCCCAAAATCCCACCTTATCAGAGGAGGCGTGGGGACAATTTTTAAATTCTATTGAATTGGCCGATAATTAAAAAATTTTTTATAATTTACTCATGTTAGATCAAATTGGACTTTTAGTACTACTGCTGTTGGTTTTGGCATACTCGGCCGGCTGGGTTATTAGGGCGCTGGTGGAAATCGGCCGCCGGTTCAGAATATCCGAATTTGTCTTAGGGTTTGTGGTAATTGGCCTGGCGACTTCACTGCCCGAACTGTCGGTAGCCATAAATTCCATAGTTAACCAGTCGCCTGGCCTGGCCATAGGTAATTTAGTGGGGGCAAGTTTGGTATTATTGTCATTGATTGTGGGTTTAGCGGCAGTGTTGCAACGAGGGATACTATTAGGGCACGCCTTACGTTCGCGGGATTTACTAATTGGCAGCGCGCTTATTGCCGCCCCTATTTTTATGCTTATAAATGGGCGGCTGTCATTGGTTGAAGGATGGTTTTTAATAATTTTATACGCCGCTTACCTATGGTATTTGTATGTATATCGAGTGGAAATAGCTCTGCGTAGTTTAGGCGAAAAACGCATTCCTATAAAAAGTTTGTTGACGGGAGCGATTTTGGGGTTGATAGGCTTAGTAATGTCGGCTTATTATATTGTAAAAGTGGGTACAAGCCTAGCCGACACTTTGTCGCTGCCGCCATTGGTGATAGGAGTTTTGATACTTGGCATTGGCACAAACCTACCGGAAATAGCATTGGTACTCAAAGCCCGTAAAGCTAGCGCGCAAAAATTAGTGTTAGGCGATTTGATGGGTTCGGCCGCCGCCAACACTATGATTATGGGAATAATCGGGGCGGGGGGATCTTATACTTTGGCGGAACCGGGTGTAATTTTGGTGGCGGGGGTATTTTTATTTACTATCATTTTGTTATTTAATGTATTTATTCGCACCAAGTCTATGCTGTCACCAGCCGAAGGTTTGGTTTTGCTTTTAGCCTACCTGCTGTTTGTGGGTTTACAAATATTTTCATAAATTATGTGGTTACTTTGGACCATTGTCGCTTATGCCTTAAATTCCGTTTCGGTCACCATTGATAAGGTTTTATTTTATACCAAGCAAATCAAACAACCGGCCGCGTATGTGGTTACTATCTGCACCTTGGGTTTATTGGTTTTTGTCTTGGCGCCGTGGGGCTTGGGTGTGCCATCCGTAAAAGGCGCCCTATTGAGCTTGTTAACGGGCATTTTTTTTGTGGCGGGTTTATGGTTGTTATTTATTGCTCTTAAACATGGTGAGGCGTCGCGGGTGACATCATTTATCGGCGCTTGGAGCCCAATCTTCGTTTTACTGGTTACTTATTGGTTAATTGGTGATAAATTAAGTTGGCTAGAGTTCGGCGCGTTTTTGTTGCTGGTGGCGGGTGGTTTTTTAATAGCTAATGGGCGGGGCGGTTTGGACAAATTTGGCCGCTGGGTAGCGTTTGGCTCGGCTCTTGGTTTTGCCCTTTTTTATACCCTTAGTAAGGAGGTGTTTAATGAAGTTGGATTTATTTCTGGCCTTATTTGGATTCGGGTTACGTCGTTTGCCGTCGCCATGTTACTCTTTATAATTCCTACTACCTGGCCTGCCATAAAAGAAAGTTTTCAAGTACAAACTACCGCCAAAGTTGCTTTTTTTACTGGTCAAGCCTCGTCCGCTCTGTCATCTCTCTTGGTTAATTATGCTATTTCACTAGGCCGTGTGGCGCTGGTAAATGCTTTGCAGGGCTTGCAATATGTTTTCTTATTACTAATAGTGGCATTATTATCTCTTAATCGCCCACAATTGTTAAAAGAGGAATTAGGCGGCCATGTGTTGGTTAGGAAATTGTTGGCCATCGCGTTAATTGGCGGTGGCTTGGCGCTAATAGCCTATACTTAATTTTTATGAGATGGGTGTATATTTTTTTGGGGTTTTGGGCCGCGTTGCTGATTGTTGGGTTTAGTTTATCGCCAAGTTTGCCAGCCGCCGCCGAACCTAATTTAGGAGTTAGTTTTACTGCTAGCCAGGCCTGGGCTTTGGAACTGGATTGGCGGCAAGTTTACACAGATATTTTAGATGAATTGCAGGTAACCAATTTGCGCTTGCAAGTTAATTGGAGCGAAATAGAACCTCAACCGGGTGAATTTTTCTTTGATGATATTGATTGGCAAATTGCCGAAGCTCGTAAGCGAGGGGCGCAAGTAACATTAGCCGTAGGGAGAAAATTGCCCCGTTGGCCCGAATGCCACGTGCCTGCCTGGGCCAAAACTCTGACGCCGTGGGAAGAACAAGAGCGGGTTTTACAAATGTTAGAGGCGACGATAAAACATTTTAAAGACAACCCCACCATAGTTCGCTGGCAACTGGAAAACGAGCCTCTGTTTCAATTCGGAGATTGCCCCAAACCAAATAAGCACTTTTTAACTGAAGAATTAAAGCTAGTTAAATCGTTAGATAGTCGGCCCGTACTTATTACCGACACGGGCGAATTATCAATGTGGTGGGAAACCGCGGCGCTGGCTGACGTGCAGGGGGCAACACTTTATCAAACCACTTGGAATCCGTGGTTTGGATATTTTAATTATCCAGTGCCAGCGTGGTTTTATCATTGGAAGGCTGGCCTAATCTCGCGTGCGGTTCAGTATACAATTATCTCGGAATTACAAATGGAACCGTGGGGTCCGGCGGGATTAGAAAAATTAACATTAGGCGAAGCCGCTAGGTCTTTTACCGTCAAAAATTTTAAAGATAACATCGAGTTTTTCAAAAAAACCGGTTTGGCCGAGGCATATTTGTGGGGGGTAGAGTGGTGGTATAAAGCGAAAACTTTGGGCGATGATAGTTTGTGGCAAGAAGCTAAAACACTCTGGTAGGCTTGATAAAAATGTTATAGTGTTCTAATGTTCTAGTGCTCTAAGGCAAATGTTAATGCAAAATGTAAAAATCAAAAATAAAAATTAATTTTTCATTTTGATTTTTTTAATTTTGAATTTATTGCGGGGCATAGTATACCGGTAGTACGCGCGCCCCGCCCGCCCACATTTTGACGGGGAGTAGTATATCGGTCGTACGCACGCTTCGGGTGCGTGTAGGCCGGGTTCGATTCCCGGCTCCCCGAAAAAAAACTTTAATGTGGGCGGGTGAAGGTGCGCGAAGACTGGGTTCAATTCCCAGTGCCCCGAGTAATAAAATTTTGGTGCGGGGCTTCGGGTGCGTGTTGACCCCGCCAGCACGCCCCGCCTTCGGCGCGGCTCCGCCTAGTGGCGGGCCAAGGGCGGCGGGGCACCCCGACCATTCGACTCGCTACGCTCGCT
>DOPF01000029.1:11414-11917 GCA_003512705.1 Patescibacteria group bacterium | reverse complement strand
AGGAGAATGGATGAAAATAGATCCAAATGCGGGATAGGGTTGAGTGTAAGCCTCCCGGAAAGCCGCGCCGTGCTGTCCCCTAGCCGATCAGCTACTACCCCATGAGCCAACTCGTGAAGCACCACCGAAAAAAGGAGGATTGTGAGGCTTATGACGATTGACGACAAATCCATATAGACAAATTACTAATTGCGCTAATTAACCTAAACCTATTTTTTTAGAAATTAGACTAATTAGGTCAANNGACCCAGACCCACAAAATTTGCGCTATCTGCGGCAAAGGATACAGCCGCTCCCAGTCTCGCTCGCACTCAATGCAGAAGACGCTCCGTCGCCTGCTGCCAAATTTGCAGTGGACTCATCTTCCGAGCGGCAAGAGAGTAAAGGCTTGCACCAAGTGTATCAAATCAGCAAGCCGCGGCAAAATCAAGCCGCAAAACTTTGTAATTACGCAAAATATAGTCACCGTTCCGACTCTCGCCCCGTAGTGAACCGAAGGTTCT
>DOPF01000029.1:0-11372 GCA_003512705.1 Patescibacteria group bacterium | reverse complement strand
CCCCGCTCCCGCAGTCGTATAAATAAGAAATTTCTAAACCCGCCTCAAGTGGCGGTTTTTTTGTTCTCAATAAATGGCTCAACCAAGCGATGAGCCGTTTATTTTAGCTTATGGAAAGCCCTAACGCGTGAAGTAAATAAATTCCAAAATAATTAGGACAAACCAGCCGATCTGCAGGACAAAAAATGCGCCGATCTGGATGAGTTCGAGGACCTGCTGGCTCGACACCCCCAAATTTTCCGACACGATGCTGTAAACGTCCTCGAGCGAATCCAATTTTTCGCGAATTGCCTGCCGCCAGCCATCGAGGCGGAATTTCCGCGACAACAGGTCGTAAAAGCGCGCCGAATACCAGTCGCCGATGAGTTTGATGTCCCGCTCCATCGCTTGGAATTGAAAAATCGAATCTGAGCGTAGTTTGATGACCTCCTCAAACGCCTGCGCGACTTCTTTGGTCCGCAACAGCCGCCGCCGCGCTTGCGTGAGGACGGCGGCGCGGGCGAGACGCTCGTCGAGATTGCGGTCGAGTATCCGATACCGGAGGAGCTGATAGTTAGCCAACTCCAAAAGCTCGATGGTTTCCTCGAATTCCCCAGCGGGCTCAAAAATGAAGGCGCCGTCCCAGTCGAGGATCACGAGGTCGTCTTTGACGTATTTGAACTGATAGGACAGGGTGTGCTCGACTTCGTTCTCGTCGAGCTCAAGTTTTTCCGATTTCAGGAGTCCGGCGATTTTCTTGGCGTACCGACCGAGAAAAACTTCGGGATCGCCTCTGTAACCGGAGACCTCATAAACCGTATATTCCTCGCTCGGTTCTTCTTTGCCGCCCTGCTGTTTAACCGAATCGTAGCAAAGATCGAGAAGCTTGTCCTTGAGCTCCAAAGTACTATTGTCGAAAATGTTTTTGACCTCAGTCGAGGCCTCGACCACTACCACGTCCGGCTCGTAGGCCTTCAGCACCAGTTCGATTGTTTGCTGGCCTACTGTAACTTTGCGCCCTCCCAAAATCGACTGAGAAGGAACGGATTTGGCAAAATAATGCGGTGCGCTTTTGAGCGTCGGCGGCGCGGTCTCTTTGCCTTTCTTGACCTTGCTGGTCTCGGCAATAACTATCGCTGTGATTTTGTGCATATCAAGAGTCCTTCCATTCCAACACGGCCAGGGCCAGGGCCGCAAATCCGATAGCCACGTTCCGGAAGAGCACCGAAAAGTATTCAAAATTCGAAAATACGATCCCGATCATCATCGCAAAAGCAACAAGCGCCGCGTACCGGACCAGCCAAGGACTCAAAAGCCAGAGAACAAGGAAAACTTCAAACGCTCCAAAAATCGGAAGAAAAGAATTGACCGGGAGGATGTTTTGGACAAAATCCGGCACATATTTCAAAAACGCGTCCGGGTTTAGATATACCTCGATCGCGGCATAGGTAAACACGAATGCGAGGCCGAGCCTCAGGAACCAGCGGGCTGCTGATATTTTGTTCATGGTTTTTTATTTAATTCGCTTATCGGGCTGCCGGGAATTGAACCCGGTCTACATGCACCCCATGCATGCGTACTACCGGTATACTACACCCCGGGCAATAACTTTAAAACCTGGGCTCGGCGGCCGCCGGCATCACCTCGCCCGTTTCGGCGGCTCGAATACAAGCAGTTGTGTTCTCGCTTACGCCTCAACCCCCATGCACGCGTACTACCACTATACGACACCCCGTAACAAAATAAAAATTAAAAAATCAAAATGAAAAATTTTTATTTTTGCATTTTAAATTTTACATTTTAATGCGTTTTTTTGTTAAGCACCTGCTAATAGTATTAGAACCATACAACATTCCGGTATTTTTTTCAACTAAAAAGCCCTATCCAGGGCTCGATACTATTGGAGTTCATTTTACTCCATACGGGCCATAGCTGATTCAGTGAAACTAGCGAGAGGTTCATGACATCTCTCCTCTAATCCTGAAGAACCTACTATTTCGGCCGCCGGTTAGTTCGCACTGTTTCCCCACAGGGACTCAGTAGCAAAACCCCCAATACATTGAGATTGTAGAGCTCAATAAATACCGAGCGAATTGGATAGAGCTAATTTAATTATATAAATTTGCCTTACCCCAAGTCAAGCCGGGCTCTAACCTTAGCAAATAAAAAGAGGGTGACCGTTAGGGCCACCCGGCTTATTGATAAAATATTTCCGCTCCTCAATCCACCAACACGGGACGCCGCAATCGCTCCAGCTCAGAGTGTTGCGTTAAGGCGTCCATCAGCACGTACTCCGCCGGTTTTTCATGTTCATTGGAACACACCTCGGGATTGCCATTTATGGGCACCCGTGGCAAAAAACACTGGTTGCAAACAAGATGTCTCGCCTGCCCATATAAATCAAGTAGTAAACGCTGGGGATGTAAGCAACACGCGCAGTCTGTTGCGCTCTGATCCTCCGGAGGAATGAATGTTTTCGGACAAATCTTCAAAGTTGTCATAGCTTTCCTTTTGGTAAGGGTAAAGTTGATGGATAAAAAATTATTTAGAACCGCATGTTTTTTCCAGTTCAGAAATCCTAGCCACTAAACGACGCCTGGACAAAAGCGCCAAATCAGATGGTTTACCGCCAGTTTGGCTAAGCTCCTTAATGTGCGTGCGTACTAATGCCAGCTCTTGGCGCAGATTATCCAACTCTACCGTGGCGGGCTCGCTTCGTGGAAAAATATATTCCTCTCGGCGCGTCATCCTTCTCCTCTCTTCCCCGCCACTATCCCTTCGACGGGCGAGCTTTCACCTCGATGAGCAGGAAGTGCAGTCCCTGTAGTCAGGGGCTCGAATAATGGGGGACGGCCACAGTAGTAACAAAGGTGCTCCCGATGCGTTAAATTGCGGCAAGAACCGCAGTTTAAATATTCGCTCCGGGTGGTTGCGTAATTGGGTTGATCCATATAAATCTCCTGCCTCTAATAGTGGATGGATGTTAAATTTGCCTAAATATTCTGTACTCCTGGTGCAAGGTACGGGCTCTTCGCGATAATAATCTCTCATGAGCCAAATCCATGGCTAATAGCTGTCTGTCCTGACGTCGCTGCTCACGCATGCCAAATCGCAAACATGCTAACTGGCAGTTTACCTGATGTAAGGCTTGTTTGGTTTCGTGCGCCAAACGCCTCTGTTCCTGCTGAGCATAAGGCTCATCATCAAAACCTATCATAGCTTCTCCTATAATGAATTGATGGATGTGAGTTATTTATATTTAATTGGTAATATTACAATTTTGAAAACTGACCGTTTCCTAGCCGGAAGCGGTCAGTTGGAATCTATAATGTATTTTAACTTATGTGTTTCCAAGCCGCTTCGTAGCCAAAATAATCAAACCCTTAATTAGGATTTGAGAATCGCGAACAATAATGCGGCAATAGAGATTCATAAGTTACTAAATCATCTTATCTGAAAGCCGAGGCGTTGTCCAGCGCCGATTTATCCACAAATAAAATAGCGACGATCTGCGACCGTCGCTATGTGCACTAGTTTAGGGGCGTCTTCACTCCATATTCATTATTCCCCCTCGGGGTTTTATACCCCGCAACCGCGTTTGGACAACCAGTTTTTCCCAACGCTTCCGGTAATTGTAGCTCTCATCGCTTTTTTTAACTGATCGGACAATACGCGTCAGTTTTCGTTTGTTTTTTTGGTTTTTTTTCACTTCTTTACTCCTGTTTTGTTTAAGAATAAGAAACCGTGATTTAAAATGTTCATTTTTATAATTTAAAAAGCGCTTTTCATCCCTACGAAAATTCTGAATTAATTCAGAATTAATTCTTAAGGACGAAAAGCGCTTCTTTTAAAAAAGCTTTCCGCGGTACCACCTTAATTAGCCACTAGCCAATAGTTCTTAGCCGCTAGTAGCTCATCTGACATACTCCTGGAAAATCAGGATATATGTTAGTTCTATTACGGGAACACCCGTTATCGACTAATATCTTTAGAATTCGTCAATACAACTCCAGAGGGAACTTCCCTAAAAACTCGCCGGAGATTGCTTGCAGTCTTAACCCGTGGACAAAAGTCTTTACGGGTTCTAGGCAACCTCTCCCTAAACGGTTTGTGAATAGGTACTTTCCTCTTTCAATGTCTTTCCATAAAATTGTTAACGAGCTTACTTTGCACTTTACCTTAACGGAAAAGGCATGTCAAGCGCGAAGGTAGAGTTATATAAAGATATTGGAACNNCGCGCGACACTGAGCAACAAGCCCGGCGGGCTGGCGACTCTGGTTCCCCAATGCTAAACATTGGGGCTTGTCGTCGAAGTGTCAACCTTATACCCGATGCCACTTTTTAGACCAGGCCCGCCCCCTCAGTAGCGCTCCCGAGGAATTTACCAGCCACCACCAGGCCACTTTAACATAGCCAAGTTTTCTAAATCGGCGCGGCGATTCGTAAATAACCAGCGGCCAAAAGAATTTTACGCGGCCAACTTGCCTTAAACGCCTAAATAAATCATAGTCTTCTCCCGCCACCAGCCGTTCGTTATAACCGTGCGCCTGACGAAAGGAACTGGCGCGCACAATTTGGCAGTTACCCCGTCCCATACCGATGCCAATTTTATTTTCAAAATAAAACAGGTTATTAAAAAAACCCTGCCACATTTGGTCCTTAAAAGTTCTTTCCGGTGGTCCAATTTCCACGCGCACGGTGGCGGCGGTTATTCTTGGGTCGGAAAAAGCGTGTTTAACTTGGCTAAAAAAATGCCACGGGTTTTGCCAATAACCATCAGCATCCATAAAAATTAAAATATCGCCCCGGGCACGCCAGGCAGCTTTGTTGCGAGCCGAGCCAATCGTCTGCTGTTCATGCTCCAATTTTTCTACCACCTGACAATTATACTTCTTGGTTAGCGCCAATGTTTTATCAGTACTGCCGCCGTCGGAAATAATTACTTCAACCTTAAATCGCCGCCGCAACTCGGGTGTAAGTTGGTCTAATAATCGCGGTAATAACTCCTCCTCATTAAGTGTCGGGATAATTACACTAAACATATTTTTATTTTAGCACAAATATTCAATACCCATAATGCCTTAACGCGTTTTGTCGCGATCGCGACAAAACGCGGAAGTGACTTTTTGGCTCAAAATTTATATTACAAAGGAGCTGATTCGTCAACCCCTTTATTAAACCTCACAATCTATTTTAATCCTAGCGCTTCCACCAACTGTTTAATAAATGATACGACTATCGGCGGCGGCAGCAAACTGTAGCTATCATTACCCCCATCATCTTTTACTACCCACTGGCTTTCTTTAACTTTTACCTTACCATTTGCTCCCCATTCGTAATTATAACCGGGTGTAATTTCGTAGTCATCAACCTTATCTTTCTCCGACACTGGAATAACATTGCGTAAATAAATTTTAGGGATGCCGTGCAACTTTAGCAGCTGGCTCATAATTTTGTCATCTAACTCCAACCGCTCCCTAATTGGCTCTATGCCCAAGTTATCACCCTCTTTTGGCATCATGCGCGCCTTATGGCAACTGGGGGTATCGCACATTAAATAAAATTGTTTGGTCGCCTCGTCATAGCCAACGTCTTTGGTGGCCAACAGTTTTAAGTTGCGGGGCACCTTGCAAATTGGGCAGACCACACGGTACTTTATGCGTTCATTGATAACGCTATTGGGCAAGCTTATAAATACCATCACATCCGGATCTTCGCGATAACCAATAATTTCCTTTAAATACAAAGAATAACTTATCTGATCCATCGCGCGGGGAAAACCGTCAATAAAAATTGCTTGCCGTGGACGCTTAAAAATTTCGTATTTTATAAGCGCAATAATTAGTTCCGAAGAAACAAGCGACGATTGATTGCGCCCTAAAATTAAGTTGATAGTTTCCTCGGGTGAATGCCATCCGCGATAATTTTTTCGTAAAAATTCAACCAACTCTTTTTGACCACTGGCCGATTCTGCTAAGGTATGGGCGTCACGCACAATATCACCAATAGACACGTGGCCTATTTTGTCACCGCCGACGGCTTCCATAAACAATTTAGAATAAGTACCTTTGCCGGAATTTTTTTTGCCCATTAAAAAGGCTACGAATGTTTTGTCATCGTCCAAATACTTTTTTATCACCTTAATTTCGGCGCCAGCCTTAAACTCAAAATACTTTTGGCGGTCGGCGGGGTCATTTAAATCAAACTTAGGCGAACCGGCTACTTTAGATTTAAAAACTGGAAAATCTTTTAACTCCATAGAATAAATATGCAAGGGAATTGTAACGGCTTTTTAAAAATTAAGCAAGGACCATGGCTTTAATCTTCTCCAGGCTGTACCATCACTGACAAACTTAATAGTCCCCTGCTGGTCGGTGCGCAATACCTCGACCCCTTGTTGCTCATAACGCGCCACCACTTCCCCATGCGGATGCCCATACCGATTGTTAGCACCAACAAAAATTACTGCCCAAGTGGGTTTAACGGCTTTTATAAATTCCAAAGATGACGAGGTGCGGCTGCCTTGGTGTGGTACTTTTAAAATTTGCGCGGTTACCTGCCCACCCGAGGCTAAAATATCTGCTTCATTAGCCACGGTAATATCGCCGGTTATCAAAACCGCGGTGCGGCCGTAAACTATCCGCACCGTTACCGACGACTCATTTAAATCAGCCACTGCTAAACCGTTTAAATCCCGATTTGGCCACAACGCTTCCAGCCGCACGCCGTCAGAAAAGGAAATAGTTTGTCCAGCTAACGCCTGTTGCCACGGAATATTTTTTTTATTTAAGAGCCGCAGCCATTCCAAGTATTCCGTAGTCGTGTGCAACGCGCCGGTGGCTAACACTTTACCGATTTTATAACGCTCCAGCACACCCACCAAACCAGTAACATGGTCGGCATGGGGATGAGTTAATATCATTAAATCCAAATTCCGCTGACCAAATGGCAGTGACTTGCCTAAATAGCGCAATACTTTTCTATCCGGCCCGCCATCTATTAACACGGTTCCACCACTGGGGGTTTTAACTAAAGTGGAATCGCCTTGCCCGACGTCAAAAAAATACACTTCTAATTGGCGCGGTTGATTATAAATTAATATACCCGCGGCAACCAATAACAATATTCCGGCTAACAGCCAAAATTTCTTCATACGGTTTTAACCTTAGCCGCCGGCCTTACCACTAGCCGCCAACCCAACAAAACATAAATGACGCTAACCAACACCCACACCCAGATGCTGGATTCAATATAAGACCACTGCAAATTACCCAAGGCCAAAGCTACCATTTGAATATATTCTAAACCCAACCAAATCGGCCCAGCCGCCACTAATGCTAGCGGCCCTAAAATACTTGAGGCCAAAAGCAATAAACCACCTAACATAATCCAAGGCGCCGCCGGAACGATTAATAAATTAGCCAAGGGCGACACGACTGATAAATTATCAATGCGCAGTAATATCAAAGGCAAGGTGGCCGCGGTGGCGGCCAAAGTTTCGGCCACCACTTGCCGCAGGCCCAAGGCTTTGGGCAGCCACTTTACCCGCGCTGATATAAGGGGCGATAAATAAACCAAACCCATCATGGCTAAAAACGACAACTGCCATCCCAAATCAACCAGCAGACGCGGCCAAATAATCAGCATGCCCGACGCCGCCAGAAGCAACAACTGCCAAGGTTTTACCGCTCGACCCACCAGCCGAGCGGCCACCACCAATCCACCCATGATACCGGCGCGAATAACCGAAGCTTCGGCGCCAGTAAAAATCACAAACGCGGCTATTAATAACATCAACACCCCGCTGGCTTGGGGACGCCGCAAACCCAAAGACACTAAAATTGTAAATAAAATTGCCGTTAGGGTGGTGACATTAAAACCAGACACGGCTAAAATGTGGGTGGTGCCGGTGCGTCTAAAAGCTTCGCGTAATTCAAATGGTAAATCAGCTTGGCCGCCCCAAATAATTCCGGCCAGGAGTGATAAATGCGGTTCGGGCAAATATGGTATTAGTTGCTCGCCCAGCTTATTCCTAAAATCAAGCAATGTTCGCCTTACCCACAAACCAGCCACGCCGTCCAGCGTTTGAATTTGCGGATAAGAACATTCCGAAAAAATATCCCGCTGATTCCAGTAAGCAAAATCCGTCGCTTGCAACTTACAAGCAATTTCCAGTCGCGTGCCATAATTATAAGCCGGCTGCCGGCGCGCGCTTACCAACACCCGCTGCCAATTTTTATCTTCAACCGTCACTATGTACCGCGCCCTGGTTTCCTCCAGCAGTGGCGCTTCTGATACCCAACCAATAAACTTTAGGTTCTCATCATAAGGAACATTAGTCGGCGCCTGCGGTCGGTCCGAGGCCGCCCGAACCAAACCTAAACATAAGAAGATGATAATAAGAATTTGCCGGCAATAATTACCTTTTATAATAAAAAATAAAATTGCCGCGGCTAACGAGATTACAGCTACCGCTAACCAAGATAAAAAAATAAAATACCCAGCCACCACACCGATAAGTAATCCCGCTAAAATTCGTCGCAATATTTGCGCTGATGTTAATTTTTCTATCACCTGTATATTGTAGCTATTTCTACGTAATAAAAAAACCGCCAACTGACTTTAGTCAATTGACGGATTAAGGCATTACTTTATCAAACAGAAAAGGTTGATCCTTAATAGGTACCCCACAAGAGTAGAGACCGCCACCTTTAAAAAAGAAAGTAACTATTAATCGCTCATCATGCACTTCTATAAATATTTTATTTTCTGGACGATTAGAGTCATCCCCTACTTGGGGATAGTCGTTGAGTACTTTAAAAGTACCTATTTTTCTTTCGCTGGATTGGCCGCTATCGTCTTGACTCCATTCAGTAACTTCAACCAAATCACCGAGCTTAAGCTCAGCAAAAGTAACGTTGCCTTTATTTTTTGCACTGGTCACTTATTTACCTCCGTTATTATTTTTTGGTACTTTGTTGTTTTAAATACTCTACTATAAAGTCATCTAATTGTCCATCTAACACCTTATCCGGCTGTTTGGATTCTAAACCCGTACGGTGGTCCTTAACTTGTTTGTAAGGGTGTAGTACATACGATCGCGCTTGGTTGCCCCACTCAGCTGATTTAAATTCGCCCCTAATTTCCCTTTTTACTTTTTGTTGTTCGGCCCGCGCTAAGTGCCATAATTTTCCGCGTAAATGTTTTAAGGCCTGTTCCTTATTTTGCGCTTGTGAGCGTTCATTTTGACAAGTCACGGTAATACCTGTAGGAATATGGACGATGCGCACGGCCGAATAAGTGGTGTTTACACTTTGCCCACCCTTGCCCCCGGACATAAAAGTATCAATGCGTAAATCCTTAGGGTCAATTTTTACCTCCGCTACCTCTTCTAACTCGGGTAAAACTTCTACCAACGCAAAACTGGTGTGGCGCATTTTTTCAGCATCAAACGGAGAAATTCTAACCAACCTGTGCACCCCGGCTTCGGATTTTAAATTGCCATAAGCATTCGGCCCCTGAATTGAAAGAACCGAACTTTTTATGCCAGCCTCTCCCCCACGCGACTCATCCATTATTTGTACACGCCATCCTCGCTGGTCAGCAAACCGCATATACATACGCCGCAACATCTCGGCCCAGTCCTGGGCGTCGGTACCGCCAGCACCAGCATGAATAGCTAAAATAGCGTTGGCGTCGTCATGCGGCCCGCTTAAAAATTTTTTTAACTCTATTACTTCCAATTCCTTAAGCAACGACAAATAACTTTTTTCCAATTCCGCTCGCAAATTAACATCTTGATCCTTTTGATCCACCCGTGCCAGCTCTAAATTATCATTTATATTTTTCAGTAAATTATCAAATGATTCTAGCTCTTTAACCTGTTGATCGTGCTTTTGCGTAATACTACGGGCCTCATCTTGATTTTGCCAAAAATCGGGCTGCTCCATGGTAGCCTCGTACCCTTTTATTTCCGCTTTTACTTTGGCCCAGTCAAAGCCACCTCCCGAGCTCTGCGGTGCGCTCTTGGAGTTCACGGAACTTACGAACTAATTCCTGCTCTTGCATAAGTACAGCCTATCAAACTCAAACCCGATTGACAATCACGAGACTTAAAATTTATCAACTCCAACAGCCAATATTTAACTATCCCTAAATATGTCCGGCCGGACATAAATAGGTAATGTATAATTACGTTTGATTTATGACTGTAATTTAGCAAAAAAAATCGGCTCGTCCACCGGGAGTGAACGAGCCTTAGCCGCGCGGGGATTCATTTCGCGCGAGCGCCCCACTGTGTGTCGTCAGCGAGGATATTTATGATATTACCTGTACCAGTACATGATGTACTGGTCAGAGCGGTGTTGCATGACCATCTTTCTCACTGTGAAGATGTTCTCAGTGGGCATTTCCTCATCACTGAGGACTTGAACTACCTGGCCACCTTCCAACGTCGCTGTGGTTGCCCACAGCTTCACCTCCGAGTTGTACGTCGATGGCGCCGTGGTCGCAACTTCCATGAGTTCGACCTGCACGAGCGACGAGCTCACTTTCTCGGCGCTGACGCTATCTAACATGCCGATGCCTACCGCTATGCCGATCACGACAATGATGATGCCGAGGATGATGATCAACAACTGCTGCTGTCCCATCGTAATTCCTCCTACTATAAGATGAATAGTTTGACACTAGTGAATTATTTACTATTTATTTATACATTACTCTCACTAATCTGGAGAAGAATGTGGCCTATCTTTGTCCGAAGACGGTAGGCCGAGATGTCAATTAGTAGCAATACCTAGTTCGCACCAAGCGCAGCTACGATTGAAATCCTTCTCTCCCCCCAGGTCAGTGAGAATAATTTATTGTTAAAGAACCCATTATCATAGCGCAAAAACACCATTTTGTCAATGGTCGTAGAACAAATACAGAAAAGCCCGTGTTGGCAACTGTTCCACGTATTAATTATAACTAGGTGTTTTTAGACAATAAGTGTCAAGCGGCGCGGTGTACCCCGATGCCAAGCATCGGGGTTTGTATATTTATTTCCAGGCTCGCTTCGCTCGCGGGGCCGCTTCGACCGATCTGCCGCTAGCGCGGCAGGTAGCTATCCTTCCCCCATGCCAAGCATGTGGGCGTGACGCTACGGGCGGTCAATGCCAACCATAAACCAATGGCCGGTATTAAACCGGGAAGATGTTCTGTCTGCTTTTTGTCCCGGCCGGGACAAAAGACGACTAGTAAGATTTGTAAAACCAAAACCTGCTCCATAAAACATTTCATCTTTTTAAAAAAATAAAAATAGGGTTAACAATATTAAATCATAGTATGTAAAATTTGAACGGCCGTCTAAATTTTACACAGCTACAATACAGTATTTTTTGAAATAAAC
>DOPF01000069.1:219-16035 GCA_003512705.1 Patescibacteria group bacterium | reverse complement strand
GGCGTGACCACAGCCGTCACAATTTACGGACGGAACTTTGGCTCGTCCGGCAGCGTGTATTTTGGTAGCGTCCAAGCGAGTCCCGCCACTTGCGGCAGTTGGAGTGATACGCAAATTATTATTGCCGCGCCGCCTTTGAGCTTAAACGTGTCTTACGCTGTGCGCGTTGAAACAAAATTAGGCTCGTCGGTCGACGCGACTGACGCCGACGCTGTTCAACCCAACTTTTTATCTAATANNACCCACGAGTTGGAATAATACTACTATAAGATTTAGCGTGCCGGGCTCTCCAGATTTGCCGCGCACAGCCGATGTTAATGTAACAGTAGATTATGGCGCGGCTGGCGGCGGTAGCAAAACTTCTAACGGTATATTATTTTACGGCGAACCGTTTATTACCAGCATAACCCCCAGCACCGGCCCGGCTGGAAGCGGCGTGACAATTCGTGGTGGCAATTTCGGTCCGAGCGTAGGGACGGTAACCTTTAATGGTGTTAATTCAGAAAGTTTGCCGCCGCAATGTTTGGTCACTACTTGGACTAACACGCAAATCGTGGCTAAAGCACCCAGCGCTGGCAGTACCGGTTTAGTCAAAGTGAAAACAGCCACACCGCCAGGACTTCAAACCACTGACGCGCGGAGCAAAACTTTTACTTATGATGCGAGTCAGCCTTTGGCGCCGCTCTTATGTAACTTGTCGCAAGCAAGCGTGGGTAGTCCGCCCTTTCCGGCGATAGATTTATTAGGTGATTTATTTGGTAGTAAGGGTCTAACTGACCAAGTAAATTTTACAAATCAGGTATTCATCAGTTTAATAACGCACTTAACTATATGGACAAATGAACTTATTAGCACACGCCCTTTACCCGACGAAACCGAGTCGGGCGATGTGACGGTGCAAAAAGATGTGACGATAACGGTTAAAAAATGTTCAGGTGTTTTAGTAGGCAGTATTTGTCTTGGTTCTTGGACAGATGTTAATGAGAGCCATCGGGTTGTTTCTAACCCTTTGGCATTTACGGTGGGTGTCGGGCCAGGTGGCCCAGTAGGTAATTTGCTAGTGACAGGTTTTATTCCCGCCGATGCTTCCGGAGGAAATTGTCGCAATACATTGATCGCGGCTGATTTTAATAAATTAGTAGAGCCTAATTCAGTGTCGTCTGATGATGTTAAGTTATATAAAATTATTATCGGGACTCCAGCCACTGAAGTTGCCGGGCAGTTGCGGCTTACTAATAATGGCGGCACAAGTCGTCTTAGTTTTGTACCAAATGAACCTTTGGCGGCTGGGACAATTTATAGTTTTAATGTAGGAACTAATTTAACTGGCCGTGATGGCTCCACCCTTGATTGTAGCGGGGGATGCTTTAATACTTTTACCACCGGCGCTGATATTTGTCAGATAAATAAAGTTACCATTACGCCAGCTGAACGACTTTTTACCGCTTTAGACCAAACTCAAGATTTTTTGGCCGAAGCCTTGACGCCTGATGGCAATCCTTTAACTGTTGCTTTTACTTGGGCCGAAGTCGATGCCGCTGATGTAATTGAGTCAGCGCCGTTAGATGAAAATAATGAAGTTACACCACACAATAAAAATGGCCGGGCCAGTTTAGAAGTAACAGCCGATGGCAGCGCTTTGGGCGCTGGTATCAAAAAAGCGTCAGCGGCCGTAGACGTATGGTTGTGCGAGGATCCTTATTTATTTGAGTCAGCTGATTATAATTTTAGTTTTAGATACTGCAAACAAAAAACGGCCGGTGACCCGAGGTTGCCAAATTTGCTGGGGCCGACCGTTCCCATCGGGCCGCCAGTGGCCGACGCTACTTTATTACCGCCCGAGTTATTATTTAATATTGCCGGCACCGAAGATGTTATTGGCGTGCGGGCTTACCGGAATGCCGATTACTTAGCACCGGCCGAGTGGTTAAAACAAAAGCAGGGTAGTACCGTAACTCTTAATAATACTCAAATAGATGGTTATGCGGCCGCCACCGGCGGACAGACGGTGTATGTGTCGTCTTTAAATGTAACTACGGGTCGGGATGTTTATTCCAATGAATTATTATTGTCTTTAAACCAGCAGGCGGGTCCGGCCGCGCGGCAAATATTTGAGGAGCTAGTAAATAGCTGGCAGTTTAATACCAATTTAGTAACCGAAGACGATCAGCAAAAACTGCAGGCTGATTTTAAACGCTTGATGGATCTTAAATCCATTAGAGATTCTCTTGATCGTTACGCGGTGTTGCATGATTACACCGTGCCGCTGCTGCCGTCGGGTAGCTACATACCCGCTTTATCTACTAGTAAATGGAATTCCTGGCAGCAGACATTAGCGGCCGCGCTGGGAAAAACACTGCCCGTTGATCCCATTAATAGTTTTGGCGCCTGCGCCGGCCATGACCCGGCGACTTGCTGGGACGAGGTCACCAAAGATTTTACCTGTCCGGCTGATTCATATATTTATCGCTATCGGGCTTTAAGCAGTCAAATTGCCCGCCTTTACTTTAACCCGGAATTCACCACGGTTTTTGGGGGTAGCGGTATAACTTGGAAAGGGAGCCCAGAAATAACCGTACCTGGCCCCGCTGATAATGCTGATGAGTGCAGTGACACCAACCCGATAGTATGGCAAGAGGTTGATTATGCTAACCCAGTGTTATCAGTGGCGCCGCCCGATAACGGCGTGGTTAGATCAGATGATAGCAAAATAAATTGTGGTGCGGCTTGTAACGCAAATTACGCAAGTGTAAAAAAATGTAGTGCCACCGCCGCTGCTAATGCGGGTGGAGCATGTCTTACTGATGCTGATTGCGGCAGCACGTCCGGAGCATGTCAAGACACTGCCTCCCAGGTAACATTAACTGCCACACCTCAAGCTGGGTATAAATTTACCGGTTGGTCGGGTTGTGATGTACCCGGAACAACCGAATGCCATGTTAAGATGGACGTATCCAAAGATGTCAGTGCTGGTTTTAGTGCTGTAACCTATACTTTAACTTTAAATAAAGAGGGAGACGGCACTGTTACCCTGACTAATATGGCTAATGGCAGTGCAATTAATTGTACGGCCAATTGCACCGCCAGTTATTCGGGCGGACCAACCGTGCGCTTAACAGCTGCACCAGCGTCGGGCTTTGTGTTTGCTGGTTGGGGCGGCAGCTGTACCGGCACGGGTAGTTGTCAGGTGGTAATGGGCAGTAATAAGACTGTCGGCGCTAAATTTATTCCTACGCATCGTTTGCGCGTAGTGCCGTCGGGCCCCGGAACCGTAGTTAGTAATCCAGCTGGCCTGATAAGTTGTGGCGCTGATTGTACCGAAGATATACCCGAAGGTACCAGCGTTACCTTAATACCGGTAGCAGGTGTTAAGGCGGCGTTTACTGGCTGGGGCGGTGACTGTACTGGCGCCGGTAGCTGTACCGTAGTGCTAGATGGCGACAAAACTATTACGGCGGCTTTTGAAACGGTTATTATAAAATATAATTTAGATGTTACTCGCGGCGGCACCGGTACTGGTTTGGTAACGTCAAGTGACGGCTTTATAAATTGCGGCAGTGATTGTAGCGAAACTTATGATGAGGATAAATTGATTATTTTAACCGCCAGCCCGGGCGTGGGTAGCGACTTTGATGGCTGGGTAGTTAATGGTTCGGAAACGTTCTGCCCGGCGGCGAGCAGTACCTGCTCATTAACTTTTGATCGGCACTACATTATTCAGGCTAAATTTAAACCCAAGATTTTTAATGTCAGTATCACGAAAGGCGGCGCCGGTACTGGTACTGTCGCCTCGGACCCCGCGGGTATAAACTGCGGTGGTACCTGCCAATATAACTTTGTTTATGGCCAAACCGTGGTTTTGACGCCAACACCCGTGCCGCCCGATGAGTTTACCACTTGGGGCGGCGAGGTGGCCTGCGGCGGCGCTGGAACCTGCACGATTGTTGTTACCAGTAACTTAAATATCACAGCGCGGTTTGATAAAACTTTTGAGTTGGAGGTAAAAAACAATGGTGGCAGCGGGCTAGGCACAGTCGTTTCTAATCCTAAAGGCTTGAATGGTGTAGCTATTAATTGCGGGGGCGATTGTAAGGATAGGTTTATTAGCGGTGCGCAAATAGATACTAATGGTGATGGTACTAATGACGCTAGTACTGTATTAACAGCCACGGCGGCTAGTGGGTCTGCTTTTGCCGGCTGGTCAGGCGGTGGTTGCGGTGGCACTGGCGACTGTAATCTTTTATCAACAAACGATGTTGTGGTGACAGCCATTTTTAATGTTGTGCCATTAACCTATCAGTTAAACGTCACCACCTCTGGTAGCGGTAACGTTAAAAGTAGTCCCAGTGGTATTGACTGTGGCAATGGCGGTTCAACTTGCGGGGCGTCGTTTGCGAATGGCGCGCCCGTGACATTGTTGCCTACCGCCGCGGCGGGGTCATCATTTACTAATTGGACTGGTAACTGCAGCGGCAGCGGCAGTTGCAACGTGACTATGGATGGCCTAAAAAATGTTGGCGCTGTTTTTACGGCTGATGAGCATACGGTTACTGTTATCATTGTAAATCCCGGTGGTACGGTAACCAGCGACGTTGGCGGCATTAATTGTCCCGGAACGTGTTCAGATAATTATGATTACGGCGCCAGTGTTACTTTAACCGCTATTCCACAAGCTGGTTATACATTTAGTGGTTGGAGTGTTGGTTGCAGCGGCACTGGGCAGTGTAACTTAACCATGGGCTCCACCGACATTACCGTTTATGCGACTTTTAGCCCAATCATTTACTTTTTAACCGTCAGCAAAGTTATTAGTAGTGGTACCGGAACAGTGGTGTCCGACATCGGCGGTATTAATTTGGTTTGTACTCCTGGTTGTAGCTCGTCTAGTTATCCTTATAGTTCTGGTCAAACCGTGACGCTCACGGCTACGCCGACTGGCGGGTCGGGGATTGCCGGTTGGGTTGGAGATTGTGCCGCCATTCCGGCATTCAATAAATGTGTCGTCACCATGACTTCGGCTAAAAATGTGCAGATTAATTTTTCCCCACCGCCGCCACCTGTTTATACGGTGACTATAAACCCGGCGCCATCGGGTGGCACGGTCACGGGCACCAGTATAAATTGCCCTGGAGATTGCACCGGCTCATTTGATTCGGGAACACCAGTAACCCTTACCGCTAATAATAATGCCACTTACGCTTTTAAGCGTTGGGTCGGCGATGAGTGCAATAGCAGCACCAATTCTAATTGCACTTTTAATATTTCGGGTAATAAAACTTTAACAGCCGAATTTGCCCCGATCAGGCAATTAAAAATTACTATTGCTGGGGGCAGTGGTAGTGTGACAACCAACCCCGCCGGAACCAGTTGCGGAGTAAATTGTTATGAATTCGTTGATGGACAAGCGGTAACATTAACTGCGTTAGCTGCCAGTGGTTATGCTTTTAAAAATTGGACATTGGATGCCGCTAGTTGTGGCAATACCAACCCTTGTATTATTACCATGACCACCAATAAAACCGTGACGGCGGAGTTTATGGTCGCGTCCTCCACTTGTTATAACTTACAGACTCTGGTTGGGCCAGTCAGTGGCGCCGGTGTTGTTAATAGGGATTTAAGTAATTCGCCTGATTGTTTGGTTGGAAAATATACAGCCGGTACTACTATACAATTAACGGCCGCCGCTAACGCCGGTTATGAATTTGATAAATGGACTGGCAATGCCAGCGGGTCGCTAAACCCATTATCTTTTAGTATGCCGGCAAGCAATGCAGTAATTGCCGCGATTTTTAAAACTCCCGCACCTTTGACTTACACTTATCACATGTATGACCAATTTAATGTAATTTCTCTACCATTTAATGTGGCTGATTCAACGTGGAATGTTTTATTTCCAACAGCAGTACAAAGACCATGGAAATTAGAGGGTAGCTATGTGACGGTGGATAATATCGAGCCGGGCTATGCCTATATGATAAAATTTAATGGCGAACAAGACGTAACTATAACTGGTACTAGTCCCGTTGATAGTTATTCTTATAGTGCCTCGGGGGGATGGTGGGGTGTGGGATCTCTTTCAACTACAGTATCCATTAGTAAATTGACTTCTTCACCTGGGGCGATTACGCAAATAGCTTATTGGGACGGAGCAGCTTCACCCCAGGGGTGGGTAACTTCTGGTATAACAGACATTATTCGCGGTGTTGGCTATTGGTTAAAGACAAACTTACTTTCGTCTGAAACAACAACTATAACGTTAACTAAGTAACGAGTGATTATTTGGTTTTATTTGGTTAATTAGCTATAATTAAATCATTAATAACATAATTTTATGTTTGAAGATTTAAATAAACCCTCGGGCGTGGAAGATATTTTTTCTGATACCGACTTAACGCCTAAACCAAATACCCCGCCCGCGCCAGTAAGTTCGGTTATGCCTTCGGCAGAGACCGTTCCAACCAAACCCGTTTTTATACCCCCGCCCGCGCCTCCGGGGCGGGGCCCATTAACCGCAACCCACAAACCAGCCAGCAACCAAGGTTTAATAATTGGCGCGGTAATTGTGGTGGTGCTTGTAATATTAGGAGCTGGCTACTGGTTTTATTTGCGGCCGTGGCTAGCCGAGCGCGCCAGTTCTAATCAAGAACCTGTTACTACTACTGAACCCGAGCCGACGCCGCCTGATTTTACGGCCCCGCCAAATACTGAGCCCGCACCGGTGGCCGACGAAGATTCCGATGGTGATCGTTTAAATAACCAGGAGGAATATACTATCGGCACCGATCCAAATAATCCCGATTCGGATAGTGACGGTTTATTTGACGGCGAAGAAGTTTTGATTTATCAAACCAATCCGTTAAATAGTGATACCGATGGCGATACTTTTACCGATGGTGAAGAAGTACAAAATAATTACGACCCCAACGGCCCGGGGCGACTGTTGAATTTACCAAATGGTGAATTAAATTTTCAAGAATTAGACTCGCTGCTAAAATTTATTGATAAAGAAACTACTTAATTGGCATAAATTAATCTATGTTGGGTTTGGTTAAAAAAAATAATGCCCCCGTGCCGTTACCGGTGGAAGACAATAAGACGCTTGGCGAAATATATACCATGCCGCAGACCAATGCGGCGGCCAATATGCCGGCGCCGGTAGCGGTAAAACCGCCGGGCACTAAAAGTTTGCTGTGGCTTTGGATAACCATTGGCGCCGTGGTGTTAATTGGCGGCGGCGTGGGCGCTTATATTATGTTTAGCGGCAGCGCCGAGCCGGGAGCGCCAGTAGCGACACCACCAGCGGTAGATAATACTACACCACCGCCCCCGCCGACGCCCGCACCCGAGCCCGCATCAATAGTTACCACCACCCCCGCCGACCGCGACCGGCAGCGCTATTTAGATGTAAAAAATTTGCAAACCGCTTTAGAACTTTATTTTACCGATCGGGGTTCTTATCCGGTATCGATTAGTGAACTTCAATTAGGACGCGCCGGCGCCGCTACTTTGTCGGCTGCCGGCTTTAGTGATTACCCGCAAAACCCCATATATTTATCGCAATTACCCGCCGACCCCACCTCGGGTCAGGATGTTTATTACCGGTACTTAAGCGCCGCTGGCGTTACTTATCAGATATTTTTTAGCTTAGAAGAGGGTATTCGAAACTTAGCGGCCGGCAGTCACTATATAGATTCCCAAGGTTTCGATGGAGCAAGGCAACCACCAGCCGACGAAACCGATACCGACAACGAGGCCGAAGTATCCTTGACGCCGCCCGCAGCCAGTATTGATACTGATGAGGATGGGTTGACCGATGCCGAGGAAGTTATTTACGGCGCCGATATTAATACGGTAGATTCCGATGGCGACGGTTTTGCCGACGGCGCGGAAGTAGACAACGGTTATGACCCCGCCCAGGGTGAGGGAGCAAAACTTTTTGATGCTCANNGCCCTTACCAAATACACCAACACTGCTCAGGGGTTTAGTTTCTACTATCCCACCGTTTGGTCTAAACAAAGCTTAGATGCCGATGATAATGATGTTATCTTTACCTCGGCCACCAATGAATTCATCCAAGTGGTAGTGCAGGCTAATCCGGAAGGTTTAGCGCCTGAAGTTTGGTATGCGAACAATGTTCCCGAGGTAGCGGTGGAAGACGTACCGCTCGTGACTATTGGCGACATAACCGCTGCGCGTAGCCTTAATGGGTTAAATATTTATTTTAACCTAGGGCCGAATATAATAACGCTAAGTTATAATTTAGCCACCCACGAAACGGCTGACTACTTAACCACTTGGAACGCTATTTATAAATCACTTACGTTAACGCCCAACGAATAATTCGGTAGCGGGCTGACATATTGATTAAGCTATGGTGGATGTTATAAATAATTCCCATCGGCCAGCCCCGCGCGCCTGGCCAGTGTCTTGTCGCAACATGGCTCACCAGGCCATGAAGGTTTTAAAAATTGGCAAGTACGATATCGCCGTAACCTTGGTGGAGCCGGCCGCCATAAAAAAATTAAATAAGCGTTACCGTAAACACAACCAAGTTACCGACGTGTTGTCGTTTACCTATGATCTTAATAAAAAATACCTCAACGGCGAAATAATTATTTGTTTATCCCAAGCCAAAACGCAAAGCCTAAGGCGTCAACACAGCTTGTTAACCGAACTTCAGATTTTGACGGCCCATGGATTAATTCATTTGGGCGGATACGACCATATGATTGCGGGTGAGCGCCGACAGATGCGGGTTTTAGAAAAAAAAGTATTGGGTAAAACCGTCGCTGAACACCTAGATTGAACAATTAAATTATTCAGTCCAATTACTTTACGTACTTGGGGGGTTAGTTTATAATTAAATAAGATTAAGTTTTAAATATGCCAGCTACCGAATTAATAACCGGTTTAGATATTGGTTCAACTACCATTCGGGCGGCGGTCGCCCAAACTAATGGCGGGTCGGAGCTTCATATTTTAGGTTTAGCCGAAGTGCCGTCACAAGGAATTCATAAGGGCGTGGTCACCAGCATTGAGGATGCGGTGTCGGCCATATCATCGGTTTGGGAAAGAGTTGAGCGCATGACTGGCACACCGGTTGAGCATGTTTGGGCCAGCATTAACGGCAGCCACATTTTGGCGCAATCCAGTCACGGCGTTATTGCCGTGTCTAAAGCTGATGGTGAAATTAAAGAAGACGATGTTGATCGAGTGGTGGAGGCCGCGCAGGCCGTGGCCACGCCGCCCAATTACGAAATTCTCCACGTGCTGCCGCGGAGCTTTGTGGTAGATAACCAAGCCGGCATCAAAGATCCGGTGGGCATGACGGGTGTGCGGTTAGAAGTGGAAGCGCAAATTATTGAAGGGCAATCGGCGCAAATAAAAAATTTAACTAAGTGCATTTATCGCACCGGGGTAGATATTGATGATTTAGTGCTAGCCATATTAGCCAACGCCGAAGTGGTACTGACCAAGCGGCAAAAAGAGTTAGGGGTGGTGTTGGTTAATTTGGGCGGTTCCACTACCAGTATGTTGGTGTTTGAAGAAGGCGACCCATTGCACACGGCCATATTGCCAGTGGGGTCGGGCCATATCACCAATGACATTGCTATTGGTTTACGAACGTCGATTGATTTGGCGGAAAGATTAAAATTAGAATATGGTCATGCCGTATCCAGTGACGTGGGGAAACGCGAAGACATCGATCTAGCGGAAATTTCACCGGAAGAAGGGCGGGTGTCGCGCAAGCAGTTGGCTGAAATTATTGAAGCGCGTTTGGTGGAAATTTTCAGCTTAGTAAATAAAGAATTAGAACGCATCGACCGAAAAGGCATGTTGCCGGCCGGTGTGGTTTTAACCGGTGGCGGAGCTAAATTGCCGGGCGTGGTGGAAGTGGCCAAACGCGAATTTAAATTGCCGGCTTCACTGGGTTATCCTGTAGATGTAGCGAGCCCCCTAGAAAAAGTTAACGATTTATCGTTTACTACCGCTATTGGCCTGGCACGGTGGGGCGAGGAAGCCACCCGGGGAAAATCTGCCCGCGGCGGGTTTGGCCGCTGGTCATCAATTAATCATGTGGCTGGCCGAATGAAAGATTGGTTTAAATCACTAATGCCATAAATTTTAGAATCTAGAATCTGGAATTTAGAATCTAGAAATTTATTATGAATGAACAATTTTTCATCAACAAGATATCGGAGTTTTTACTTGCATTAAACGCGGGTATCTTGAATCATACTTAGGACAAACTAAATAATATCTTTATTAATTTCTAGATTCTCGATTCTAAATTCTTAATTCTAATCTACTATGGAAGTCAAACCAGCTATAGAAACCTTTGCCAAAATAAAAGTCATTGGCGTGGGGGGGTCGGGCGGCGCGGCCATTAATCGCATGGTATCGGCTAAAACGCGGGGGGTTGAATTTATTGCCGTTAATACCGATGCTCAAGCCCTGCACCAATCCCGTGCCGGCGTAAAAGTGCAAATTGGCAAGGAAACCACCCGCGGGCTGGGGGCGGGTATGGATCCGGAATTAGGGGCCGAGTCGGCCGAAGAGGCTAAAGACGATATTAAAGAAACGGTCAAAAACGCTGACATGGTGTTTTTAACTTGCGGCTTGGGCGGCGGCACCGGGTCGGGCGCCAGCCCGTTGGTGGCCGAAATTGCACAGGCGGCTGGCTCTTTAACTATTGCAGTTGTAACCAAGCCATTTAGTTTTGAGGGGGCGCAGCGGCGAAGTATTGCCGAACGCGCTTTGGCGCAGCTGACCGATAAAGTGGACACTATTATTACTATTCCCAATGATCGCATTTTGCAATTGATAGATAAAAAAACCACTTTACTGGAAGCCTTCACGTATGTAGATGAAGTTTTGCGCCAAGGTGTGCAAGGCATTTCCGATATTATTACTATTCCCGGACTCATCAACGTTGACTTTGCCGATGTTAAAGCCATTATGGCCGGCGCCGGTTCCGCCCTTATGGGTATTGGCATTGCTAAGGGCGAAAATAAAGCGGTGGAGGCTGCTAAATCGGCTATTGAATCGCCGTTACTGGAAATGTCCGTTGATGGCGCTAAAGGAATTTTGTTTACCATCACCGGCGGACCGGATTTATCTATGTACGATGTTAATGAAGCCGCTCGAGTTATTACCGCGTCGGCCGACCCTAATGCCAAAATAATTTTTGGCGCCATTATTGATGAAAATTTGAAAGACGAAATTAGAATTACCGTAATTGCCACTGGTTTTAGCCAATTATCCAAAAAGAATATTACCCAAGTTTCGGCGTCAGCTCCGTCTTATTCGCCTTTGTCATTTTTTAAGTCCGAGCGGGCTGCCGAAGCCGAGCGCAAGTCTAAAAGTAAAAAGGCCGAAGTAAAAGAACGTCCGCCCATGCCCAGCCGGGCACCGATTTACGAAGAAACTGAACCGGTGGATATGATGCCGGAAGACAAAGGGCCAGACGAAGACTACGAAATCCCAGCGTTTATTAGGAAAAAGCTAAAATAGGTCCAAATTTTATAGATTTAAAGCCTCTCGGTGATCGGCCGGGAGGTTTTTCATAACCCTTACTCATGCATTAATCGTTCAACCAAATCGCGTAGATGGCGTTCATTTTGTTTCGATAGCTCATCAGGTGGCGTTTCAGATTTCATTAATTGCAAGCTGGCTTGCTCAATCGCAGCCAAGCTATGCTCTCGCACAATACGGTAATCAGCCCGCTGTTCAGGAGTTAATTGTTGAAGGTCAGCTAGCACCGCTGCCGCGAACGGATCCTTTTCTCCTAAGAGACGACAATCACCCGTAATGGTACGGAACGACTGTCCCCTATAGAGCACATGATTTACTTCATTCAGTAGACGCATCCTATCCTCTTGCGGCAGCGTATCATCATACCCGTCGGTGAGCTGTTTGGGTAGTGTCTGCTCAAACAAACGCTTCCTGGCTTCAAAGGGATGGTGCCCTGACTCGCGCAGACGTCTCCATTCAGCAGCCGCGGTGTGGGCAACCGGATTCTTAGATGAAATATTCTCAAGTTGATTCACTGCGGCCTCATCCTCTTTGTCCCAAGGCACACGTGGCAAGCCGCTGTCAGCCATTCGACCCGCTTGCTCCGCTTGGTATACCAATCTGCACGCCTCAAGTACTCTCGTTGATTGTTCTACAAACTCTTCAAGGCTTAGCGGGTCTTTGGGATCACCACCAAGGCTCGAGATTGTATCCTCAAGTTCACCAATACGCTCTTCGTTGAACGCATACCAATCAGCGACAATATCCTCGCGATCAACTCTTCCAAACTCATCTCGATCTTGCGTTTCAATTTCACGTCGAAGCTCGACGTCGCTCTTAGATGCAGTACGTCTCTGATACTCTCTAACAGCACTTATCCTACCCTCGAATTCTCGTTCAATGCCCTCAAAAACTCTGCCAGACTGAAGCAACTTTTCAATCTGATCCGCAACCTGAGGATAATTCTGCTTTACAATCCGAACCAACTCCTTTTCAGGATTAAAACTCTTTGACTCCTCGTTCCCGTGGTGTTCTGGTCCAGATTCCCTTGGCATAAATTAAGTATACCAGAAAGACGAAAATCAGCAGTAATTTCTCAGAATTCATTGTCTGGGCTATAGGCAGGCAACCCATTGTTACTGCCCATAAAAAAAGCACTTTGTTAGGGGGTATTCTGTGGTGGGGAAAAACTTATCCACAAACTTTAACGACACTTATAATTTTGCCCTAAAAATGGCCTTAAACTGACTTTAGCCCAATCTTTGACAGCCACTATATATAGCGTTATCATTTATATCAGTGCCACTAGATATAGTATTTAAAACATAAACACCATTTTTTCCTTATATTCCTTATATGCAATGCCCGGCCTGCAGCTATTACGACACCAAAGTCAATGATTCTCGGGTATCTTCAGATGGTTTAACCATCCGCCGGCGTCGTGAATGCGCCAAATGCGGCTTCCGCTTTTCCTCCATCGAAGAAATAGAAATACTGGATTTGGCCGTAATTAAGCGTGACGGCCGGCACGAGCCCTATAGCAAGGAAAAATTAGAGCAAGGCTTGCGGCACTCGTTAGAAAAGCGGCCTTATACCCAGGAGCGGTTTAAACGGTTGGTACAAAAAATTGAGCGGGACATACAGAAGCGCAAGAAAACGGAAATTACCTCCCGGGACATCGGGGAGATAGTCATGAAACATTTAAAAGGTTTTGACGAGGTGGCTTATATCCGGTTTGCGTCGGTGTATCGCTCGTTTCAGGATGTAGCTAGTTTTACCAAAGAGCTAAAAGGTTTAACTAAGAAACGTTCTAAATGATATATAAAAATAATTAATAATACAAAATACAATGCCACCAACAAAAACTTCTTCACAATCATCCACTTCTCCAGTTACTATTCAAGCCGGTCGTTTGCAACAGGTTATAAAACGTGATGGACGTATAGTTGATTTTGATCCTAAGAAAATTATTGAAGCAATTACCAAAGCTGGGCAAGCCAGTGGTGAATTTGGGCGCGAAGAAGCGGCGCGGTTGGCCTTTGTGGTTAATGAACGGTTGGAAGAACTTTACGACGGTCACACCACACCGAACGTCGAGCAAGTGCAAGACGTGGTGGAGTTAGTGCTAATGCGCTCGAAGTGGCTCAAAACCGCTAAGGCGTATATTTTGTATCGGGAAGAACATACCAAAATCCGCGAGGCCAAACGACCGGTGCCGGCCAAAGTCAGGGAGTTAGCCAAGCAAAGTAAAAAGTATTTTAGAAATCAGTTAGCCGAGTTTGTTTATTACTCTACTTATTCTAAATGGTTGCCTAATGAAGGCCGGCGCGAAACTTGGGTAGAAACCACCGAGCGCTATTTAGATTTTATGCGCGAGAATTTAGGTGATAAGCTGGCGCCTAAAGAATACGACGAACTGCGTGCCAATATGTTAAGCATGGACGCGCTTGGTTCTATGCGCTTGGTGTGGGGTTCGGGTAAGGCCGCGCGGGCGACCAACGTGTGCGCTTACAATTGTTCGTTTATTGCCCCCTCAGCTTGGCAGGATTTGGCTGAAATTATGTATATTTTAATGTGCGGCACGGGTGTGGGTTTTTCGGTAGAGCGGCAAACTGTGGAAATGCTGCCCATAATCCGCCGCCAAACCGGCATTAAACTATTTACCCATGTGGTGCTAGACAGTAAAGAAAGCTGGTCTGATGCTTTAGCTTTGGGCTTGCAGGCTTGGAGTGAGGGGAAAGATATAGAATTTGACTATTCCAAAGTTCGCCCGCAAGGATCGCGCCTTAAAACCATGGGCGGCCGCGCTTCGGGCCCGGGCCCGTTAAAAGCGGTATTAGATTTTTCACGCGACAAAATGTTGTCGCGGCAAGGCCGACACCTAACCACGTTAGATGTCCATGACATTATTTGTAAAATTGGCGAGGTGGTAGTAATGGGCGGTGTTAGGCGCTCCGCTTTAATTTCACTTTCCGATCTAGATGATCCCGACATGCGCGACGCCAAGAACGGCCAGTTTTATTTAAAACACCCCGAGCGCAGCATGGCCAACAACTCGGCGGTGTATAATGACAAACCCAGCCTAACGCAATTTTTAGATGAGTGGACTAATTTAGTAAAATCCGGTTCCGGCGAGCGGGGAATTTTTAACCGCGGCAGTTTAGAAAAGCAGCTCCCCAGCCGGCGCTGGCCGATATTTGCGCCCGACGCTCAAACCAGCGGCACTAACCCGTGCGGGGAAATTATTTTAAAGAACAAACAATTTTGTAACTTAAGCCAGGTAGTGGTGCGCGAGGATGATACGGTTGAATCAATTAAAAATAAAATTCGTCTAGCAACTATATTAGGAACTTATCAAGCATCATTAACTAATTTTCCTTATTTATCTCCCGAATGGCAACAACATTGCCAAGAAGAGGCTTTACTAGGAGTTTCCATTACCGGTTTTTGGGATAACCAACTGTCGCGCGATCCGCAGCTGTTAAAAGAATTACGCGATTTGTCTGTGGAAGTAAATAAAGAGTACGCCAAAAAATTTAGCATTAACCCTTCCACCTGCGTTACTTGCGTTAAACCGGCGGGTAATGGTTCGCAGCTGTTTGATTCGGCTTCCGGTATGCACCCGCGGCACGCTGCCTACTACCTTCGCCGCGTGCGCATAGAAAATCACAACCCCTTGTTTATGATGCTGCGTGATATGGGCGTACCTTATCAGCCCGAAGTCGGCCAAACCGAAAAAACCGCCTCTACTTACGTGTTAGAATTCCCCATCAAAGCCCCCGTCGGCGCTATTGTGCGGCGGGATTTATCAGCCCTTAAACTGTTAGAATTTTGGAAAGTATTAAAAACCAACTTTACCGAACACAACCCGTCAGTCACTATTTCGGTCGCTAATGACGAGTGGTTACAGGTAGGTAACTGGGTGTATGAAAATTGGGACTTGGTGGGCGGGTTGTCTTTCTTACCTAAAGATGAACATGTGTATCAGTTAGCGCCGTATGAAGAAATCTCACGCGAAAAATACGAAGAATTAGCCAGTAAATTCCCGGAGATAGACTTTTCCAATGTAGTCAGTTACGAATACGACGATCAAACCCAAGGCGCCAAAGAACTGGCCTGCGTATCGGGCGCTTGCGAAATTAAGTAGTAATTTGACAATCAGTCATTGCCCAATCGTCATTGCTTCGTCCCGCCGCAGGCGGGACGAAGCAATCTCTTGAGGTCGCCGCGTCTGCCAGTAGGCTGACTCGCGATGACAAATAAAAAGGAGTCATTGCGACCCCGAGCAGCGTCGAGGGGGA
>DOPF01000069.1:0-165 GCA_003512705.1 Patescibacteria group bacterium | reverse complement strand
AGAATAAAATTTTTAAGTTCAGGTAACTTGGCCTGCCATCCGTCCATTACTTGTTCCAACTCCGCTACATCAGCCTCATCAATCAATTTCATTCCCGTCGGCGGTTTATCAGCACTCGCTAGTTCTGCACCAACCAAAAACAATTTATTTTGTAACGCCACAATG
>DOPF01000044.1 GCA_003512705.1 Patescibacteria group bacterium | reverse complement strand
TAGCAGGGATGTTTTGTTTTACAAAAAAGTGCTAATCTGAAATTAAGGTATGACCGAACATGAGAAATATAGTCAGGCGGATAATTTTCCAGAAAAATTATCTGTTGGCGGTTAAAAAAATCCCCGACCAAAATTGGGCTGATTTGTTATAATACCAACATGTCCGAATTTACCAAAAGGGAACTTAAGATTTTAAAAAAATTATCTACGCCCGCTAAAATTCAGGATTGGCTAGAAAAAATACCAGCTAATTTTGAGCGTGCCGGCGAAACTTGCAGGTCGCCGCGGATGGTTTTAAAAACCCGCACTGCCCATTGTATTGAGGGGGCGATGTTAGCGGCGGCGGCTTTGCGTTTGCAAGGTCGTCCCCCCTTGCTGGTAGATCTTAAAGCCGTATCAAAAGATGATGATCACGTGATCGCCGTGTTTCATGAGCAAGGCCGGTGGGGCGCTATTAGTAAAGTTAATCACAACGTGTTGCGCTATCGCGATCCGGTTTACCGAGATATTAGAGAACTGGCCATGTCATATTTTCATGAGTATTTTTTGCAAAATCGTAGCAAATCACTGCGCAGTTATTCTAACCCAGTAGATTTATCTCGCTTTGATAAGCGCGGCTGGATGACGAGCGATAAAAATTTGTGGTACATTGCCGACTACTTGGATCAGGTTCGTCATTATCCCATTCTTACCAATATAACGGCTAGTAGTTTAAGACGGGTTGATCACATAGAAATTAAAGCTGGTAACATTGAACGTTGGCCGAAACACAGGTAAACTATAGCTATGAATAATAATCAGACGAATTTACGCATCGCTCCGCCGTCCCTTCGACTGTTTTATTTAACCGTTGGCTTGTTAGGTTTACTAGCCTATCGCAGCATTATTATCTTAAATAATATTAGTGGGTTTTGGGTGTCATTGGCTTGGTATGTTGGCACTTTCGGATATATTATTTTTTACATTCATCGATATCAAATTTCCAAAAAACGGCGAGAGGTAATTAAACAATTTAAATTAGATGAAAAAGTGGAACTGCTAGATGCCCTGGGTGTGCAAGATAAAGAAGCGTTGCATTATGTGTTGGAGTCGCTGGAATCTTCCAACGAGCGCTGGAATTATTTGTTAACTTTTATTTTTACCGCTTTAGCATTGGTAGCGGGGATAGTTATTGATATAGTTAACCAAAGATTATGAACTTGTCTATTTGGTACTATACGCTAGCTAGTGTGGTGGCGGTAAGTTTAGTCAGTTTTGTCGGTTTGGCGGTTTTGTCACTTAANNGTGGCCGAGGCTGGTTTTACCACCACCATTGCCTGGTATTTTATTTTGGCTATATTAATTTTCTTTATTTTAGAGAGATTCATTAGGTGGCACCATTATCACCATGTCGGCGATGAAGAGCACCACCCCATGGGAACTCTAAATTTGATTGGTGACGGGTTTCATAATTTTATTGACGGTATGATTATAGCGGCGTCATATTTAGTAGATGTTCAGCTTGGTTTAGCAACCACCTTAGCGGTAATTTTTCATGAACTGCCGCAAGAAATAGGCGATTTTGCCATACTGCTGCATAGTGGGTTTTCTAAAGCCAAAGCCCTGTGGTTTAATTTTTTGTCGGCTTTGATGGCGGTGTTGGGGGCAGTAGTGGTTTTATGGCTGGGGGCTAATTTAGGTGGAATAACTACGCCATTATTGGCTTTAACCGCCGGCGGCTTTATTTATATTGCGACAGTTGATTTAATGCCCGAATTACATAAAGAATCGGATAGCCTTCGCTCCTGGTGGCAGTTGGTGGCTTTGGGGATGGGGCTAGGCTTGATGTCACTTTTATTACTGTTGGAGTAAGGGCGGTTTTGCTAGCTAATTTTTTTAACGGGTCGATTTTTCATTGGGCCCATTTTTATTCTCCGGCGCCGAATACCACACTGCTGGTTATTGGGGTGGATGAAGGCTGGGGGCGTGCGGAGTTTCATTTTGGAACTATTTTGGCTAAAGTATAGGTATGTCGCCAGCGTCTGTACTAATGTTATTAATCGGTATTGGGCAAAGTTTAGTTAATCCGAGCCCGGCAACCGAGGCCGAATTTATCCGCCGCCCACCCCTTGAGGTTAAGGCGGTATATGTTACGTCGAGTACCACTCGGGGTTCGCGAATGGAGCAAATAATTGATCTAGTTAATAGTACGGAAGTAAACGCGGTGGTTATAAATGTTAAAGAACCGTCAGGTGAAAAATTTTGGCCCGGCCTTAGTGATTTAATTACAAGTTTAAAAAATCAAGGTATTTGGACAATCGCCCGCGTGGTGGTTTTTCAAAGTAATGATTTGCCGCCGCGTGAGCCTCGTCTGGCTTTAAAATATTCCGGCGGCAGTTTGTGGCGCGATCGGGCAGGTGGTTATTGGTTAGACCCGGCAGCTAAAGAAGTGTGGGAATATAACGCTAATTTAGCCAAGAGAACTTTGGATTTAGGTTTTGATGAAATAAATTTAGATTATATTCGATTTCCGACCGATGGTGATGTTGATAGTATTATTTATCCCGCGTGGGATAAAAAAACTTCTAAGGAGCGGGTAATTACGGATTTTGCGCATTATATTGTGACGGCCATAAAAAATTATCGGCCGCACGCCGTGGTGTCGGCCGATATTTACGCGTTTACGTTGGTGCAGGATTGGGATTTAGACATGGGGCAGCGAGCCCGCTTGCTCGCTCAAGAATTTGATGTGCTGTCGCCCATGATTTATCCGTCGCACTATCGTTCGGGAAATTTTGGGCTGACGAATCCAGCCGAGTATCCGTCTAAAGTGGCCAAAGCCACTTTAGACTTAGGCCGGGCCATTTTGGGCGACGCGCCAGCTTTGGTGCGCCCCTGGTTTCAGGATTTTAATTTAGGTGCCAACTACACCCCGGCTCTGGTCCGTCAGCAGATTGAGGCCTTGGCTGATGCTGGCTACCGAAATGGCTGGATGTTGTGGAATCCTAGTAATGTTTATACTTCAGAAGCTTTAAATAAAGAATAATATGCCGTTGCCCAATGAAGGCATAGAGTTACTTTATACTCGTGACTGTGACGCCTGGCCCGAGGCCAAGGCTAATTTGCGGGCGGCCTTAGATAACCTGAATATCAAGGCCGTCATAAGTGAAGTAATAATGGACACCATGGACCAGGCTTATATTTATAATTTTTTTGCATCGCCGACCATTCATATAAATGGGGTAGATGTTGACCCTAAAGGCCGCCGAACCAGCAAGCGCGGTTTGGGTAAAGACCGGCCATATTTTTATCAGGGCCGGGCCTGGCCCGTACCGTCGGTAGAAATGATAGCGGCTGCTTTAAAAGAGTTGTATTGAGTAAGTGGTTTATTTTTGGTAAACTAACATTGTCTATTAACTTTTTTTAATATGCTAACTATGACCCTAGAACAATTATTTAATGAAGCGAATGGCGCCGGCGCTTCGGATTTGCACTTGGTGGTGGGAAAACCACCGATTATTCGTATTCACGGTGACCTTCAGCCCCTTAAGTACCTTGAACTAACGCCTAAGACTATTGAGGGGCTGGTTTATCCTATAATAACTCCGGCCCAAAAAGAAAAGTTTATAAACGAAAAGGAATTGGATGTGTCTTATCAAGTTAAAGACAGCACCCGTTTTAGGGTTAACTTACATTGGGAAAAAAATAACATCGGTTTAGCGGCCCGCGTTATTCCTCCCAAAATTCCTACCATGGAGGAAATCGGTATGACGCCGGTTATTTACGATGTCACCCGCCTAGATTACGGCTTAATATTAATGACTGGTCCGACTGGTTGCGGTAAATCTACCAGCTTGGCCGCGATGATAAATTTAATTAACCAGGAACGGTCAGCTAATATTATTACTTTAGAAGATCCGATAGAATTTATTTTTAAAGGCCAGAAGTGTATTATTCGCCAACGCCAACTCGGCACGGATATGGTTTCTTTTGCCGAAGGCCTTAAACATGCTTTGCGCCAGGACCCTAATGTTATTATGGTCGGAGAAATGCGCGACCTAGATACTATCGCCACCACTTTAACTTTAGCTGAAACCGGCCATTTGGTATTAGCAACATTGCACACACCCAACTCATCACAAACCATTGACCGTATTATTGATGTTTTCCCGCCCCATCAACAAACCCAAGTTAGGCTGCAATTATCTTATTCACTTAAGGCTGTTGTATCACAGCGTTTAATGCCTTTAGTTTCGGGCAAGGGCCGAGTGGCCGCGCGCGAGATATTAATAAATAATCCGGCCGTGGCCAACTTAATTAGAGAAAATAAGGTCGCTCAGATTAAAACGGTGATTCAAACCAGCGCCGAGGAAGGTATGATTACCATGGATAAATCCATAAAACAATTATTACTGGAAGGAATTATTAGCCAGGAAGTGGCCATGGCGCATGTCACTAGTTTAGACTCCTTAAAGTAGTTCTATACCCGATCTACCCAGAACACGTTTTGGTTGGTATGATTGCGGTGCTCTAAAACAAAGTAGCCCACCAGAAAGGTGGGTTATTTTTGGTGCGGGTAGCGGGAGTCGCCACCCTACGGGTGGTCACCCGCAGGGTGAAACCCTACCCCCCAGTTTGCCATGCCTACGGCAGGTCCCGCTGACTTTATGCCGTGCTAAGAGCGGGTAAGGGGAGTCGAACCCCTGTCAACAGGTTGGAAACCTGTGGTAATACCGTTATACGATACCCGCTCTTAGCACATAATATTAGGGCGGGAGAAAACACTTTATTAATTTACAATACCCGCATATATTTAGTGCCCTTCGACATACTCTCCTCGAGTCTGTCGTTCGAGACCCTGAGGGGTCCTCAGATCCTCGAAGGGAGCAACCTCGGAGTCGAAGACAGGACATTTCCTCGCTTAAATATATAGCGGTGAAACACCATGAGCGAGCGTAGCGAGTCGAATGGTGCCGAGGGGGAGAGTTGTCATGCCTACGGCAGATCCCCCGTAGGGGGAAACTCATTTTCATACAAATGCCTGGGGGCAGAGTTGAACTGCCGACGCAAGGATTTTCAGTCCTTCGCTCTACCGCTGAGCTACCCAGGCCCAAGCATTTGTATGAAATATTTTTAAGGTTTCAGTCCTTCGCTCGGACCCTGCCCGCCAACTGGCGGGGCTGAGCTACCTCGGCGTGATTTTATGCCACTTACCCGATATTAAATTTTCTTTCTTAATAACTGACCAACCTTTAATTTGCTTTTCCTGACGTTGGGCTGATATTAAAGTATCATATTTTTCAAAATACACTAATACAACTGGTAATCGCTTCTTTGTCCACTCGGCCCCTTCGCCGGCATTATGACGATTTAATCTATCTTTTAAATCATTAGTTGATCCACAATATAAACTTCCATCATTACATTCTAATATATAGATCCAATACTGCCCTTCGACGGGCTCAGGACATTCGACTCTTATATATTTAAAGACGTAATTATTTTTCATAGAAATGGTCGTAGATCATGAGCGAAGCCAAGCTTGTCGAGGCTGAGTCGAATGGTCGGGGTGCCGGGAATCGAACCCGGTCTATCTGCTCCCAAAGCAGACGTACTACCGGTATACTACACCCCGATGGCGAGTAATTTGTAATTTGTACTTGGTAATTTGGAATTAAATCAAACTACTAACTACCAATTACTAACTACCTAATCCTGGTGGGTCGTCCGGGACTCCCACTCGCTCCGACTCGTGGCCGGGGCGCTGCGCACTGGCTTGCTCAGTCGCAAGCCTCTCGCGCCCTTCTCGTCCCGTAAGTTGTAAAACTATGGTGGGTCGTCCGGGACTCGAACCCAGAACCAACTGCTTAAGAGGCAGCTGCTCTACCAATTGAGCTAACGACCCTCATTGCCCTCGGAGGGATTCGAACCCCCAACAATCCCGCCAACGGCGGGATTATGATATTCTCAGGCCATGGCCTATGCCCCCAGACGGATTCGAACCGCCATCATCCCGTCCGAAGCGGGATACTCTATCCATTGAGCTATGGGGGCAAAAATTTCACCCCACCTTCGCCTATGAGCTTCGGTGGGCAGGCACGAGGGCTAACTCTATTTAAACCCAATAAATTAATTTTTAAACAAACAGGCCTTATAAATAAAGCCACCCCAACATATCACGGGGGCGAACTTTTTTCAAGTCTATAAATGTCAGTTTAGAGTAAATCTAGGCTAGGGATTTGCCTAAACATATATTTCAATTAATTATACACAGTCGATGTTATACAGGAGCCCTACCCACTCCACCGGTAAAAACGGTTGTTTTTGCTATACTTAAAATAATGTCTAGTAATTTTTATAAGAAGGTTTATGAATTGGTAAAAAAAATTCCCCGTGGTAAGGTGGTGTCGTATGGGCAAGTGGCGGCATTATTAGGTAAACCCCGTTCCGCCCGATTAGTTGGCTGGGCATTGGCCAAATGCCCAACTGATGTGCCGTGGCAGCGGGTAATTAACAGGCAGGGTATGATATCAATAGAAAATATGAACGCCCCCAAAGAATTACAAGCCGAGTTATTAACCAAAGACGGCGTAAAAGTTTTACATAAAGAAAATAATTGGTGGGTGGATTTAAAAATTTATACCTGGAAAAAATTGTGACTACGGCGCGTAAATTAACTTCTAATACCATAATTCAACTCGGCGGCAAATTAGTATCGGTAGTTTTAGGTTTGGCGGTGGTCGCTTTAATGACGCGCGCTTTGGGCGCCGAGGGTTTTGGTCAGTACACTACTATCGTAGCTTTTTTGCAGTTGGCGGGCATCCTAGTGGATTTAGGTTTAACCGTTACTACCGGCAAAACCATTGCCCAAGGAGTTTATACCGAGCACAAATTATTAAGTAA
>DOPF01000049.1:594-5352 GCA_003512705.1 Patescibacteria group bacterium | reverse complement strand
CAAATCTCTCTAGTCGCGTTTTTTGTCCACGTGGACAAAAAATGTTAAATAATGTATATTGTAAATTGTATATTGTATTGCATATTATTATGAAAAATAATACTCCTAAAACCAAGCGAGTATTGGGAATAATTGCTACCATATTAGCCGATATAGGGGAGGCTTCTATTGAATTAAGCCGTTTGCCGTCAATTGTCCAACATGGACATCTTAAAGCATACGGCCGGGGCGGCCTTGAATTTGTGGCCGAGTTGCAACAAGCCAAACATAAACAATATTTTAACAAAACAATTAACTCACTTATCCGACGTCGCTATTTGGAGGCCAAAAAAATTGGCCATCGGGTAGAATTATTCCTTACTAACAAAGGTCAGACGGCCACTACCAGCCAGAGACTTTTAAACGCATCATTACATACGAGGTGGAATTTTACCGTCGTGGTTTTTGATATACCCAGGACAGAAAACGCCGTGCGCAGACGTTTTCGGTGGTTATTGCGGCAAGGAGGTTTTTTAAAGTTACAGCATAGTGTTTGGATTAGTCGGCGGCAGGTTTACAAGATAATGGCAAAATTAATTAATGATCTAGGTTTAAAAAAATGGGTAAACGTATTTGAAGGTCAGAGATTTTTAGTTACGCCTAAATAACTAGACAGATAAATATAAGGATGATTTGAATATCGTTTTCTCATAAAAAATGAATTATGCATTTTGTGTCTACGTAGACACAAAATGAGCATAAAAAAATGGAGACTTATGGTGCCGAAGTAGAAACCCCCGCAGAAGCGATGCTCTTACCGGGCACAGTTGAACTCTTGCACAAATGGTGCCGCTGGTCTCACTCATGAGCGGGACACGGGCTTGCGCCCAGAGGTTTTTGCCTGTCCAGTAGTGAGTTTACTCTACTACCGGGAGACCGTCGCGCCCCGTACAAGTGGTGGGCGAGGAGGGAGTCTCAGCCAAAGGCTGATCCGCCTTCATTAAAATAATCACTTAAGGTGGCGGAGAACCTTCAGTCCGGGGTTGTCCGGTCACGCTTCTATCGAGACATCGGTCAACCCGTCTCGCGGCTCGCAACACAAGCAGTTGTGTTGCTTTTCGCCGCTTGACCCCTTGCGGGGATCCCGCCGGTGGCGGGACGTCTACCAGTTGGTATCATTATGATCATGCCGAAGGAGAGACTCGAACTCTCAACCCCTTGCGGGGAACGGTTTTTGAGACCGTCGCGTATACCAATTCCGCCACTTCGGCNNCGCCGGCCACTGGGCATCGGCTCGCCCGTCTCGGCGTTCGTCCCGCCAGCGGCGGGACTTTCATTCGCCTCGACCCACTTCAGCATATATAACTTTTCCTAAAATGCAACACTCATCTTAATTAAAGTGAAGTAAATTGTCAATCCACCTTGCCTACTCCGCCGAAGCAGCNNGCAGGCCTACTCCGCCGAAGCAGCTTTGGCTGCGAAGGCCGGGCGCCAGGGCGGCGGACGATTGACAGCCCGTAGCATCACCGATTTTTACCGCAAAAAATACTAATTGTAAAATTTTTTTTTCACTATGACTGCGTTTTTTGGCGCGACGGGCTGTCAAAAGGGCGGTAAAACATTTATACTTATATCAGAACTATGGCAGTTGTTTTAACGTTAGTAAACCAAAAAGGCGGGGTAGGTAAAACTACCACCGCTGTTAATTTGGCGGCTTATATGGCCGTTATGGGGAACAAAGTTTTGTTAATGGATTTAGATCCCCAGGCTAACGCTTCGGCGGGTGTGGGGGTAAAAGTGGGCGCGGATGAGCGGCATATTTATCACATGTTGTTTGAACCCGAAACCGTTGACCAAGTCATTAGGCCAACCAAAATTAAAGGCTTAGATATTTTGCCGGCGCACCCTGATTTAGCCGGCGCTAATATTGAACTGGTCACCGCCGATGGCCGCGAGTATAAAATTCAGCGCCTGGTTGATATTGTGCGCCCTAAATATGATTATATTATTATTGATTGTCCGCCTAGTTTGGGGCTTTTGACCGTGAATGCCATGGTGGCGGCCGATCAATTGTTAATTCCGGTGCAAGCCGAGTATTATGCCCTGGAAGGGTTGGGGCAACTTTTGCATACTATTAATTTAATTCAAAACAATTTAAAGTCAGCCTTGGGAATTTTGGGAGCAGTGGTAACTATGTTTGACGCTCGTAACCGTTTGTCGCAGGCGGTGCGGCGCGAGCTGGATTTATACTTTCCCAATAAATTATTTAAGACTATAATACCGCGCAGTGTACGTCTGGCCGAGGCCCCCAGCTACGGTCAAACCATCTTAGAGTACGCCGGTGATTCTAAAGGCGCTTATGCTTATAAGTTGTTGGCGGAAGAGGTGCTAGAATCGTCGCGCGTAAAAGAAAGCGTACCGGAAGTGGCGCCCGAATTAATAAATAAATTCACTGTTTAAAATGGCTAACAAGCAATTTCAACTAGGTAAAGGTTTAAGCGCGCTTATACCCAAGCGGGTGGAGCCGTCAGCGGCCGCCCCCATTATGCCGGCACCGAGTGAAAAAAATCAGCAGTCGGTTATTGGCGGAGAGCAGATAGTGCAACTGTCCGTGGATAAAATTAAAGTTAACCCCTACCAGCCGCGTCAACTTTTTGACCAAAGTAATTTGGATGAGTTGGCGGCGTCTATAAAAGTTCACGGCATATTGCAGCCCTTGGTGGTGTCGCCGGAAGAAGATTACTGGCAATTGATTGCCGGCGAGCGCCGGCTGCAGGCGGCGAAAAAAGCCGGCCTAACCACCGTGCCGGTTATTATTCGCGCGTCGGATCAGCAACAACGTTTAGAACTTTCGCTGGTTGAAAACATTCAGCGCCAAAATTTAAACCCGATTGAAGAGGCGTTGGCTTTTAAGCGTTTACACGATGAATTTAGCTTAACGCAAGAACAAATTGCTTTGCGCGTGGGCAAGTCCAGGTCGCAAGTAGCCAATACCATCAGATTATTGGAATTGCCATTATCTATTCAGGAAGCTCTGAAGGTCGGCACTATAACTTTAGGCCACGCTAAAGTTATCATGAGTTTAGATAACAAGGCCGAGCAAGAAAAGTTTTTTAAAGCGGTGTTGCTGCACGGCTTGTCGGTTAAAGAAACCAGCCTGGGGGTTAAGCGTTTGCAGTCAAAAGGCAAGGCGCCGATTGATTTACTGCCGTTTAAAGATTTAGCTAACGAGCTGCGGCAAGTGTTGGGTACAAAAGTTAATATCGTGCCGCATGGTAATGCCATTAAAGTGGAAATTGAATATTATTCACCCGAGGAGTTACGGTCGTTGCTGGAACGTTTACGTTAGTTTGATAATAGATTTTTTGGAGGTAGCGGCTTGAAAAACCAGCTTAGTTATGGTAAATAAACAGTGACTAAACTATGCATACTATTCAGGATTTAATTGAGTTAATTAAAACTAATAACCCGGCGGCCGACACCACCATGGTAGAATTGGCGTACGATTTTACGGCCCAAGCGCACGCCGGCCAAAAGCGTTTGGACGGTACTGATTATGTTCAGCACAGCTTGGCCACCGCTTACACTTTAGCCAAACTAAAGTTAGATTTAGATACGATTACGGCCGGCTTGCTGCACGATGTGCCCGAAGACACCGAAGTAACCATTGAAGCTATTGAAAAGAATTTTGGCAAGGAAATCGC
The DNA here is from genome assembly GCA_003512705.1 of Patescibacteria group bacterium. GTDB lineage: Bacteria > Patescibacteriota > Patescibacteriia > Veblenbacterales > UBA10138 > UBA10001. The sequence goes on along the minus strand of DOPF01000049.1, from coordinate 1,669 downwards.
CAAACTGGTGAAAGGCATTACTAAGTTGGGTAAAATAAAATATCGGGGTTTGGAACGGTATGCGGAAAATTTGCGCAAGATGTTTGTGGCCATGGCCGAAGACGTGCGGGTAATTTTTATTAAACTAGCCGACCGTCTGCACAATTTAAATACTTTAGACGCCTTGCCGCCGGTAAAACAACAGCGCATAGCTAGGGAAACTTTGGAAATTTATGCGCCGATTGCTAACCGCTTGGGTATTGGAGAATTAAAAGGTCAGTTAGAAGACGCGGCTTTTAAATATGTTTACCCCGATGAATATGCTTGGACCACAAAAGTCGCCTCGGAACGCTACGAAATGCAAAAAGCAGTGGTCAATAAAATGATTAAAGCCATAAAGGCACTGCTGGCTGACAACAAAATAGAAGTTGTGAACATCGGCGGTCGCATAAAACACTACTACAGTCTTTACCGCAAACTTTTACGTAAAGATATGGACATTAGCAAAGTGTATGATTTGGTGGCGTTAAGAATCGTGGTTAAAGACGTGGCTAGTTGCTACCAAGTGTTGGGGCTTATTCATAGCCAGTGGAAACCAATGCCCGGCCGAATTAAAGATTATATTTCCCAACCCAAACCAAACGGTTACCGTAGTTTGCACACGACCGTGTTTGGCAAAGACGGCGCCATTGTGGAGTTTCAAATCCGCGATCTTGATATGCACGAAACCGCCGAATATGGTATTGCCGCCCACTGGCATTTTAAAGAGGGTGGTAAAAATAAAGTGGTAAGTTTGCCGCCTGAACAGTTAAAGTGGATTAAGGAACTTTTGGATTGGCAAAAAGACGTTAAAGACAATGATCAGTATTTGCATTTGTTAAAAATAGATATATTTCAAAACCGTATTTTTGTTTTTACACCCAAAGGCGATGTAATTGATTTACCGGAAGAGGCCACGCCAGTGGATTTTGCGTACTATATTCATACTCATATTGGTCATACCACTTCGGCCGCTAAAGTAAATGATAAAATTGTGCCGTTAGAGCATAAACTTAAAAGCGGCGATGTGGTGGAAATTTTAGTAGATAAAAACCGC
>DOPF01000049.1:0-484 GCA_003512705.1 Patescibacteria group bacterium | reverse complement strand
ACTAGGGATTTTGTCCCACGTGGGGCAAAATCCCTACGATATATTTATTCAATTTTTAATGCCGTCGCGATTATTCCTTATTTGTCGCGTGACGTTGTCGCTCGGGAAATAAAAAAGAGCAGTTTATTGACTTGCTTAGGTCAAATTATTTTTGGACTCACTAGGGCGCGTTTCTGGTCGGCTCTTTGATCGCCACCTCGAACTGGTCGCGGTGGCCGAGCAGCAGCGCNNTGTAATCGTTGGTACGCGCTTCGACGACTATGGTTGTTTTTGCCATTGCGGTCCTGTTATTGGAATAGTTGATTATAAATCTTTCGATTGACTCATCGGACTGTCGCAAATATTAGCGCCAAGCCAATCACCAAGCCCAACGCGACACCGATAAATACTACTGATACCGGCATATTGTAGTTCATACAAACCTCTTTTAGTTATGTTGTTATTTAATTACTCTCATTAATCTGGAGGAGACTTAAGGTGTACC
>DOPF01000052.1 GCA_003512705.1 Patescibacteria group bacterium | reverse complement strand
ATAACGGGTGAAAAGCCGCGGCCAGGTTTTTTTGTTAAAGATTTATACGAGCCTTCGCCAGTCGAATACGCTGGTCAAACGGTTCCGGCCGGGGAAACTTCGTTACCTGTAGAAAAAATTCCTGCGCATTGGACCCCGGAAAATATCACCGTGGGCAAAGGCGGCAGCTACTGGAGTACGTTTATGAAACAGTACCAGGCTAACCCTGAATATTTTGGCTATGAACCTAAAAGCGGTTTATCAGTTGAACAATATGGCAACAAATTTGCAGTAGAGAATTTTAAAACGCTGGGTATTATGGATACCCAGGGCAATGAGGTGGTAAGCGAATTCCGTATAAAAAGTCCCGACGCACAAATAAAGTGGTCTATGGCAGACGGCGCGTTGCATAAAGAAGAGTTGCAGCCCGGCGGTCTGGAAATGGAAACATATAAACATGAGTATCACACGCCAGCGCCAAGCGGTGACGAAGTTAGTGGTCTGGGTGTATCAGTTGAAGCCGAGTCGGTGGTAGATCCTAGTACTTGGGACAAAGAAGGTGGGTGGACAAGGGTAATGTATGGCGAGTTTGGTGCCGAGCAGCGCCCTTTGCAATTTAAAGAAATAGCCGCCGAAGATTTCCCTAAAGATTTTAAACCTAATGATGATTTGAGTTTATATGCTCTTGATCAAGACGCCGATGATAAAGTAAATACTTACGATATACTTGATGAGAAAAAAACAACAGCCATACCAATTACCCGCGATAATGCCGAATCGTCAACCGATTTTAAAGCTCGAGCTATTGAGAAATATCATAGGCTAACCGCCGAAGCTAATGAACTCGCACGTACAGTGGGGGCAGTTAAAGACTTATCATCAGGTGATCGTTTGCGTATTATTAATGGTTTAGATTTAGATTTTAAAGATGGCGTCTTATCTGCCGAATCTAAAACTTTAGTGACGGAAGTGGTAAATAAATTAGGTGACGAGGCATCCAAGTATTTACAAGATCAAAATTTAGGAGCGTTTATTAAGGCGCATATAACGGAAATAGAACCAGCTAAAGTAGGCAAACTGTACGAGCAAGGCGTTGGTTTACGCGGGGCCGGAGTAAAATATATTGATTACGAAGTGGTTAATAAATGGTTATACAACCGGATGTGGCATTTTAAAGGTGGATTACTGGAAAGCAGTATGAAATCACCTTTCACTAAAGAACAGTTGGCAGCGTCATTCAAAGGTGGGGTATTAAATCAGGAAGTTTTTGATCAAACCACTCAACAGGTTATAGATCAGCGCAATAATTTAACGCGAGCCCTTGATCGTTTAGTTGGAACATATGAATCTTCGGGCTTGGGCACATCACGCTTAAACCCCGGTACTATGAGTAAAATAATGGACATGCCGGCTAATGGCAGTTTGGTAGATTGGCAAGAAAAGTTTGGCGGCACGTTTAAGGACGCCACCGTGGCCAAACTTTATGAGCAAATTGATTCACAACTTGGGGGTAAACTGGGCAGCGGCCGGTTATCGGGTACGGTGGGGGAAAATTTAGAAAAGATAATTAACGCCCGACATGAGCTATATCAAGTGTCGGAGTTAGAAAAATTTCTTCAAGCTCAAGATGAACTGTCTAAGGCCAACGCGGTTTTAAAACGGTAGTAGTGGGTCAAATAAAAAAGGGTTCCGACCATACTAGTCAGAACCCCGTGATCATGAGTGAGTGGTGGCACTAAAAAAATCTGTGCCTTTTGTCCACTTCTCCTTTTTTTTGTGACTCTCCCTTTTTTATGATCTCCTCAACCTTGAGGCGATGTTGCCTTACCTCTTCGGTGAGGCGCTCAATGGCGTCCGGATCACGGCTGCCAGCCAACTCCTCTTTGAGCTTGCTGACGAGGCATGCCAGCTCGCCACGGGCCGCTACCATGTCAGCTTCAACGTTGCTGACACCCTCCATGATCTTTTTTCGATCCTGGACGGATTTCTCCCAATTGGCACCCGAGTTTCGGCGAAAGGCCGCGAGATTTTGGTCGATTTTATCGACCTTTTTCTCAAGGCGATCGAAATTATCGCCGCCAACTAAGGAGCCGGACAAGGCCCCACCCAACGGGTTTTCTGTAACGATCTGGCCGGTCAGTGACATGGCTGCCCGGTGAAGGTCCCCCGTCGCTTTTTGGGTTCCTTCGGTGCGGAAATCCCAAAGCATTTTCTCGGCTTTGAGTTGCTGGATTCTTTCCAGCAGGTTAGCCGGCTCCATTCGCGCCAGTGATTCTACTTGCGCCGCCGTAGGTTTAAAACCGCCGGTTATCCCGAACATACTCGGGACTTGGCTTGCTGGCGGTGTCGCTTTATGGCTGTCGGCCGTTTTTTCCCCAAGCTTCGTGCTGTCCTTGGGCGTTACCTGTGTGCTCTCGGCATTTACTGCCGAATCCGTCCCGGACTCGTCGTCGCCTTGGAAGAAAAATATATATCCAAGGAGCAAGGCGGCGAGCACGCCCGCGATCAGGACCATTCCCCATTTTGTTCCGCCGCCCTCATCTTCATCAGGCTGACGGTCGGGTTGGGGCAGCTGGGCCGGAGCTGGGGTAGCCGGACGGGCCGGGCCAGCGGGTGGCGGCGTCGGCTGGGTGGGGGTTGCTGTGGGTGCCGGTGCGGCCGTCGGTGTGGGGGCTCCAGCGGCAGGTGTCGCCGGGGTGGGGGTTGCTGTAGGTGCCGGTGCGGCAGGTTGGGTCGGACCAGTTGGTCCAGGAGCAGGGCCGCCTGCGGGTGCAGGGGTTCCTGCCGGGGGGTTTGGATTTGTTGCCATGGCGTAACCTCCATATGTAGTTTCCTCAAGTAGCATGCTTGAGGTTTTGGTTAATGAGCCCTAGTGCTAGTGTATGCTATGCAGAACTTAATCCATTGTCGTCATGACAATCATGGGAATCTGCAACACATCGCATTAGGGCCTGTTTTGGTAAATATCACTCGTGGCTTCAAAACATTATATATTAGCATATTGTTGGAATTTGTCAAGATCATGTCTGCCTAGCCTTAGTAATGGAGTAAAAATTTGACATTTTGCATCCTTGACAGAAGCAGTAAATATATGTTAGGTTTTGGTGTTATAGTTAACTACTGTAACAGAAAAAATAACCAAAAAAGTTTGTTTTACAACTTAAACAACTCACACAACAACAGTAAGGAGTAACATCATGTATTACTTTCGTGGTGTACCCATTGACGCATTAGTGTCGGTGGTTTTGATATTGGGAATCATCCTGCTCTATTACGTAGGGCGGCCGATTTCCAAACGCATCAAGCGAGACTATCATCGCAACGATGATGGTTGGTGGGGGATTATGTTGGGCCTGGTCGCTTTTGCGTGGGCAGCCCGCGTGTACCCGGTGGTATTGGGCGAGGAGAGCCTTAACCTGGGTGGTGGATTGTATGCCGGTTTGTTAGTGGCGCTGTTTCTTAACCCCGCTAACTTATGGTCTGTTCCCGTGGGTAAGACCGGCATCTTATATCTGAAATGGTCGCCCTTTGGTAGTGCCGCCTGGGTGGACACAACTGGCAAGTTGTCCGGTTACAAACTCACAGTGTATAAACAAGGTGTTCATTTCTGCGTGCGGCTGTTCTATAGTCCGGTACTGGGTCCGATTTTCACCACCCCGATTAACGATATGACCTATGTTCGGGCCAATGTCGGACGCACCAAGCGCATCGGTTGGAAGTTCGGCGCTTACAAACGAAGCTTCGGCATGTTCACTAACCTCGCCCGGTTTATAAGGGGTGGCGGTGAATTTGGCTTGCAAGCTCAACCCTTGCAGCCAGGGCGAACATTCGCTATGCACTGGGCGGGGTTTAACATGATAACCCGCCAGGAAGTAATTGGCCTGTGTCCCGAGCCGCATTTACAGGTCAGGCAGATGCGAGGTGAAAAGATTACACCGCAAGATCTGGGGATTGAAGACGCACGATTTAACCTTACTGTCATTTCGGCGGGTGAGGAGAATAGTCAGGAAAATCCGCCAATGATGGGTTTGGTTACTATGGAGGACGGTCCACGTTCGCGACAGCAGTACCAGTTGTTTCGTTTTAAAGATCAACCCACCGACGCTGATGGCTATAGCGTATTTCAGCGCATAGCCGATGAGGCGATTGGTGACCGCCCAATTCAGACCGGCGGTTTCATCAAAGTTCGTGTTCAGCGTCGCACCGCGGGACAAACCGTCGCAGAGGAAAAAAACCTGGATCAACCCGATATTTTTAAATATGGGTTTGATTTTGAGAAAGGGTTGTGCGCTCGGTTGTGGGATATATTTACCACCCCGCAATTTAACCGACACGATTCGTATCAAAACACCGAACCGTTTTACGATGATGCGTCCGGTGCTGGCCAGGGGCCGATGTTTGACCCGATTGGTCCGGGCACTTACTACATATCACTCTTCGTTTTTTCCGTGAATGTGGTACGGCAGCCTTATGTGGCCACTGGCAAAGCCATGTATGTCATCGGTGGCGACGGTTTGAAGTCCGAGGATATAACCCACGAATGGTTTGAAAGCGTGCGTATGGTTCGGCCGGGGTCGTTAGGCGCGTTTTACTCCGTTCCGGGTGCTGGCTATCATATTTTCCATACCGGTTATTTTAATTATGTTATCGGCGAAGCCAGCTTTTTATCTTCGTTCTTCGATCCTAATCGCGTTTCGCCTCACGGCATGGATTCCAACGGCAATATCTATGGGTTGATAAATACAACATCTCAGGACGGGTTAGAGCCGAAATTAAACATCGACGTTACTCACATAACGCCGGAAGAGTTTTGGCCCATCGTGGGAGCCAGCTTTACAACCCAGCAGCGCTTTTTCGATATGTATCTGGCGCCGCGGCTGATGGATTCTACCCGAGAAGCGATGGCAAAGTTTCCGACCGCTACTTTGGTCACGGATCGCCCTCAGGTGGCTGACGCTATTTTTGAGCGATTTGCCGAATGGCTGGCCAAGAAGTTCGTGGTTCTGGATGAAGTACTAATTCAGGGCTACGAGGGTATTGATCGGTATCTGGCAGTGCGGGCGGACAAAACCATTGCCGAGGAAAGCATGGCGACGATTGAGGCCAAGACTCAAATGGCGCTGAAGGATCAAGAGCGCCAGCGGCAGGAAGGTATTGCCTCTGAGCAAAAGAACCTGGCCATTGCCAAAGTTCGGGCGGAAACGGCTGGTTATGACCGGAAGGCGATTGCCACTCAAGGTAAGGCTATTAAAGATTTAATGGATGCCGGTCTTACTGAAGCGGCGGCCAAGTTGGGCCAGGAGATGGCCTTGGCCAATGGTGTGGGTTTTCTGGCCAAAGTTCTTCCGCCGGATCAACTGGTGGCTTTTCTAGCTATTCGCACCCAGTCTGAGCATGGACTCAAATTCTTGCCCGAAGTTATGGGTGGGGGTGATCTAACAGCCCTAGGTGGTCAGGCGATGCAATTTCTGCAGGATGCCAGGAGAGAACGCGGCGGCGGTGGGCGCCAGCCGCAACCTCCGACACCGGCAACAACACCAGCGGCGAATGCGGCCTGAAGTTAAAATCAACATATTCAAAACAACGCAATCGACCCCAGTCAGCAATGATTGGGGTTTTTTATTTGGACTTTGTTCTACGTTTGTTCCACATGGCTTGACACCAAATATCATTCTCACATTCTCAAGAATGTGAGAATGATGATTTAGAAACGTAGTCGTGGTCGTATAGGCCTTGACAAATTGCTAGTTTTGCGCTATCATATAAAGTTAAAATTGTTTTTTTTAATTAACCATATCAATCACTATTCGGGGGTTGTATGCGTAAATTTTGGTTGGCTTTAGCGCTTGTCAGTATTCCGGCGATGGTCGCCGTTCTTTACGGGCTTAATTCGTGGCTGATGGGCTTGGTCTACGCCGTTCACAGCGGAGAAATTTTTGTGAACGATTGGACTATATGGGTCATTAACAATTTACATTGGCTCGTGCCACTGGCCCTCTGTTCTATTCTCTGGCGCGCCAAGCGCGTCCGAAATGAATTCTGGAAGGTGTATCTCGCTTTGTAGGTATCACCCCCGAGTGTTTTCTGGCCACCTTGCAAGCAACATCAGCAAGGTGGCTATTTTTTTATTTTTTGGCACCAACGCACTAACTTTATTTCATCCACCAACATAGCCAAAACTTCCATACTTCCCAGTATCAAAGTTTTGTCATATAATAAAAAGTAATAATATAATTATTAACAAAGTCTCAATATGTCTAAGTTTTCAAAACATTCGCGGTTAGCGCGCGATGAGGAACAAGGCCTACTGTTGGACTTTTTTCAGTCGCTGGCCACTTTACGTGGATTTAGGGAAGCGGCTCAAGTTTTTCAAGACTTGTTGTCTCGCGCCGAACTGACCATGTTAGCCAAAAGACTTAAAATTGCCAAACTTTTACTAACCAACGCCACTTATCAAGAGATAGCCAGACAGTTGAAAGTCAGTCCTCAGACTATAGCTCGGGTTAATATTTGGCTGCAGGAGGCCGGTGACGGATTCCGTCTAATGTTTTATAGAACTAAAAAGAAATCACCAACCCCCGGCATATTACCATCGGGTACCTGGTCGTCAATCAAACGCCGCTACCCTATGTACTTTTGGCCAGAGTTATTGATTCGTGAGATAATGAATACGGCTAATAAGAGACAAAAGCAAAGATTGAGAGACGTGGTGACAAATTTAAATATCAAGGATAAAAGATACCGAGAACTTCAAAAAATTATGAATACTTAAATTCCGACAAAACTTCCATACTTCCCAGTATCATAGTTTTGTCAGGAATGAAAATTTGGTTAATTGTGATTATTAAGCATGTATGAACGTTATAGCCGAAAATAGAAAAGCGTTGTTTAACTTCAAAATTCAAGAAAAGTTTGAGGCTGGTTTGGTATTGACTGGGCCAGAGGTTAAATCAGTTAAAAAGGGTAGTGTTAATTTACAAGGCAGTTACGTGATGCCCCGGGGTCGTGAATTGTGGATTACGGGCTGCCATATTGCGCCTTACGGGCCGGCTAAAGGAGCGCAAAAAAACTACGATCCCAAGCGTGATCGCAAATTATTATTAACACACAAAGAGCTGTCGTATCTTTTGGGAAAATCAAGCGCTAAAGGCTTGACAATTGTGCCAATGGCAGTGTATACTACGCACAGATTAGTCAAGGTTCAAATCGCAGTTGCGGTGGGTAAGAATAGGCAAGACAAGCGCGTCAGTATTAAACAGAGAGAAGTAGCGCGCGACATCCGGCGTTCTTTAAAATATTAGACCCTCCCCAAAGCTATTTGCTATTAGCTATTTGCCAATAGCTAGCACTGGGGGATGTTTAATAATTGATAGGTTTATATATTTGATTCGGCAGGTCGAAGTCTTCGCTTCTTCGTTAAATAGGCGATAACTTACATAAATGCCAAGTCATTTATTGCTAAAGTAAAGTCAGGCTTAACACCGAGCTTTGCGTTTAGCCCAGCTTTGGCTTAATTTTTAAGCCGAGGCCGTTCTGCTAGACAACCTCGATAGTCTTGTAGAGCGTCATTCATCGAGTTCAGGTTAACGGGCGTTCCGACTGTTAACTAACGTACCTCGGAATACACTAGTAAGGGCTTTTGTCTAGCCTTACCTTTACTAAAATCAGCTAGACTACATCTGTAGAAGAGTTAAGTATATTGGCCTAGACGCGGGCGCAATTCCCGCCATCTCCACCAAAAATTCTCACCCTTGCTCGAATTTTGTGTATTTGGTAATTTGTACTTAGTAGTTTGAAAGGCGGGTCTTTGTTTCTAGATGAGAATTTTTGCCCTAATTACTAATTACACACGCCCACACATTAAGAAACTTTGAGTAATTAGTAATTGGTATTTAGTAGTTTGTATTAGACGTTTGTCTAGCAAAACATCAAAAAGAAACTTTCGCCCAAAATACAAATTACTCACACAAAATACATACAAAACAATGTTCGATTTTGAGAATCTAGAGGTATATCATAAGGCCAAGGCTTTTTGTAAGGAAGTTTTGAAATTTTTGAAGGATCATAAACCAATAGAGCCTTATTTAAAAAGATCAGCTTCGGCGAGCCGTTATTAGCGTGGTTATAAATATTGCTGAAGGTGGTGGTAAATTTTCACCGGCGGATAAACGAAATTTTTACACCATAGCCAGGGGCTCGGTTTATGAAAGTGTTTCATTGTTTGAAATAATTAAGGATGAAGGCTATATTGATGAAAAGGAACACTTAGCTTATTATGAGAAACTAGAAATTATTTCCAAAATGTTATTAGGATTAATTAATAGTGAAAGGTAACTAACTAACTATTCAACCCAAAAAAATTGAGTATAAAATTTAGATACCGAGTTAATCAGTGGATTAGAGTTGCCGAAGTGCAACTAATTGACGAAACTGGTAAACCCCGCGGCGTCGTGTCTACTTTTGACGCTATGAATATGGCCCGCGAGGCTGGTTTGGATTTAGTAGAGGTTAACCCCACCGCCCGACCGCCGATAGCCAAGATAATGGATTTTGGGCAGTTTCAATATAAACAACAAAAATTGGAACGCCAAGCTAGGGCTAAAGCTAAAAAGACCGAAATCAAAGGCATCAGGCTGTCCCTTAATATCGGCCAGCACGATTTAGATGTCAGAAAAAAGCAGGCCGACAAGTTTTTGGCCGGCGGTAACCAGGTGCGTTTGGAAATTATTTTACGGGGACGGGAAAAAGCCAAAGGCGATTTTGCACGCGGTGTTCTAGAAAAGTTCATCGCTCTATTTGGTGATAGTGTGGCGGTGCAGGTGCCGTTTTCTAGGCAAGGAGGACGTTTATCAATGCAAATTGGCCATAAATAACACGGTGGAGTAGGGCCCCGCCTGCCACAGCCTGCTCATAATCAAGGAAAAATATAATTAAACATAAAGTTCACCAATCTTGTTGTGCAGTATAGTCGGAATAGGCTTATGGCGGGCAGGCCTTGAAAGATTTTTAGAGATAAGGTATAACAATATAAGTATAAGTAGGGCCGGAACGGCTCCATTTTTATCTCTACCCCATAATAATAAAATGCCTAAGAAAAAGACTCATCAAGCCACTGCTAAAAGGTTTAGGATATCTGCGACCGGTAAATTTATGAAAAGAACTGCCGGCCAGGATCATTTTAATGCGCGCGAATCCGGCCGAACTACTATGGCCAAGCGCCGCGATGCCACCATTGCCGACGTGAACGTAAAAGCCTTAAGGAAGCTAATACCCGGGACATAATTTTTTGCATTTTGATTTTTAATTTTTGAATTTTATCCATGCCACGAGTAAAACGAGGCGTAATGCACGCCAAACGAGTCAGGAATCTTAGAAAGCGTACCAAAGGTTTTAAATGGGGTCGTAAGAGCAAGGTAACGCTTATTAAGGTGGCAGCCCGGCGGGCTGGTGTTTATGCTTATCGAGATCGTCGTAACAAAAAACGCGAGTTTAGAAAACTGTGGAATGTTAAACTCAACGCGGCGGTACGCGAACATGGTTTAAGTTACAGTAAATTTATTTATCTACTTAAGCAGGCCAAAGTTAGTTTGAATAGAAAAGTGTTGGCTGAATTGGCCGAGTATCATCCGGTGGTGTTTGCCAAAGTGGTAGAGATGGTGAAGCCGAAGGCTTAAGCATAATTTACATTTTAAAAACCCTACTCTTGGTGGGGTTTTTTGTTTACTTAATTTATCGTTAGGGGTGGAGGACTCAGAGTTGCGAAGCCCGTCCTCCACCCCTAACAACCCCGCTCCAGGCACGCTCATTAAAACGCCGGTTCGGCCAAACGAATTTGCTTTGCGCCTACGGGCATTCACAAATTCTGTTGCCTCACGACGGCGTTTAGTGCACAGATACTCTGGTGGTGGGACTAGACAATTTCACTTAAATCCGCTAATTTCAAGCTATATGTTTCAAGATAATATTGATTACGTAATATTTGACGTGGAAACCACTGGCATGAAAGCCGAAGAAGGGCATGCCATTGTGGAGCTGGCCGCGCAGCGCGTGCACGATCGGCAAGTGGTGGATGTTTTTGACACTATAGTTAACCCCGGTAAAAAGATAGACAAAGAAGCCGAGGCGGTTCATGGAATATCCAATGAGCTGGTTAAAAAAGACGGCAAGGCGCTAATTGAGGTTATTCCCGCCTTTGTCTTATTTGCCAACGGAGCTACGCTGGTGGCCCATAACATTGGTTTTGACTTATCTTTTATTAATAAGCATCTGAAGGATTTAAAATTGCCGACTTTAACTAATCCGATTGTAGATACACTGCAATTAGCGCGGGAAAAAGTGGTGGTGGGTAGTTACAGCTTAGCGTATTTGGCTCGACACTTTAATATTCCTCAACCCAAAGCCCATCGGGCATTGGTTGATGTGGATGTAACACGGCAGTTGCTGTTTAAGTTACTGGACTTGAAGAAATAGGAAAAATAAAGTAGCATTTATCAACGCGCGGGTCTGTAGCTTGAATATCGTGGTGGGTCCATAGCTCAGCGGTAGAGCGCCGGCCTTTTAAGCCGGGCGTCCTGGGTTCGATCCCCAGTGGACCCACCACGATATTAAAAGGTGATAACCCCGCCGTAGGCGGGGTGCGTCGTGGGTTCGATCCCCACCAGACCCACCACATATATTATGCGCAACTATTCTCGCAAGACCAACAAAAAAGTAACGCGGTTCAACACACCGTCGGGGTTTAAGGTGCGGCAATCAGAGGCCATGAAGCGTACCCCGGTGGCGCCTTATCATCCACCCGGCCGCGGGCGCAAAACTAATATTGGTCGGTCTTAAATTAACCGCGGTAAATTAGGTACGCAACGTAAATAAAATAGAGGGCGATAAACAAAAATCCTTGCCAGCGTTCTAAGGTATGTTTTTTGCCTATGAACATAAACATGAAAAGTATGATGGTTGCCACCAAACCAACCAGTACATCGGTATTAAGAGCGGGCGAGAAAGGTAACGGTCGTAAAATTGCGCTTAAACCCAATATCCAAAAAATATTGAAAATATTTGAACCAACAATATTACCAACCGCAATGTCGGCGTTGCGCTTGTAGGCAGCTACGGCTGAAGTGGCAAGTTCCGGTAAACTCGTTCCCACAGCTACAATAGTTAACCCAATTAAAGCTTCACTTAAATCAAAATATTTTGCCACCGCAATTGCGCCATCCACCACCCATTTTCCACCAAGTGTTAGCGCGGCCAAACCAGCCAGCACCATAAATATTGAAGTGCTCCATTTAATAACTTTAATTTTTTCTACACTGCCGCCNNGCCAAGAAAGCTAGGGGAATTTCCTTCCACACCGTTCCTCTTTTTACCGCCAAAGGGTAAATAACCGCGGCAATACCTAAAATTAACAGTATATTTGCAATATTACTGCCCACGATATTACCAATAGCAATATCAGAATTGCCTTTTACACTGGCCAAAATATTTACAACCAATTCCGGCGCCGAGGTGCCAAAAGCCACTACCGTTAAGCCAATAACCAAAGCTGATACTCCTAGTCGGCTGGCCAGCGATGAGGCGCCGTCAACTAGCAAATCCGCGCCTTTTATTAAGATAGCCAAACCAAGTACTAACAATAGCAAATCTAGTGTCATGCTTTATTAATTATATACCAAAATTAGAGAAAAGGTTAATAAGTTGATATAATAAACATGATTATGAATATTCAGGCGGGCATAGCCGACAAAACCAACTGGCATGAATTAAAAGTGGCTGAATTATTTAAGATTTTAAAAAGTTCACCCGCGGGATTATCGTTGGTTGAGGCCCAAAAACGTTTAGAGATTGATGGCCCCAATGAATTGCCCGAGGCGCCGTCGCCATCGTGGCTAAAGATATTGGCTCGGCAGTTCTCTGGGGTGCTGATAAATATATTGGTTGTCGCCAGTATTGTAACTTTCTTTTTAGGCGAACATGTTGATGCGGCTGTGATTTTAGTGGCGGTAACTATAAATGTGCTGGTGGGGTTTTTTCAAGAACGCAAAGCTGAACGAGCTTTGTACGAATTAAAAAAAGTGGTTAGTTTCATAGCCGAGGCTCATCGGGATAAACATCACATTAAAATACCGGCTCGAGAATTAGTATTGGGCGACATTATAGATTTACAAGCCGGCGATCGGGTTCCCGCCGATGCCAGGTTAACTAGAGTGACGAGTTTTGAAGTTAACGAAGCTTTGTTAACAGGCGAGTCGATGCCTATAGTAAAGTCGGTACATGAGCTGCCGGCGGGAACGGCCGTGGCCGATCGCCGTAACATGGTTTTTATGGGCACCACCGTAACCGCTGGCAGTGCCGAGGCTGTGGTAGTGGAAGTGGGTGAGAAGACTCAAATTGGTCAGGTGGCATGGCTGCTTAATGAAACTAAACGTGACCCGACGCCACTGGAAAAACGTCTAACTAAATTAGGGCATGCTATTAGCATAATTGTTTTAATAATTGGTGTAAGTGTTTTGAGTTTAGGTATCGCCCTGGGGTTTAGTTGGGGACAAATGCTGGCTATGGCGGTGGCCATAGCAGTATCAGCCATTCCTGAAGGTATGGTTGTAGCGGTTACGGCGATATTAGCCTTAGGTATGCGGCGAATATTAAAACGCCAGGCATTAGTTAGGGAGCTGCTGGCTGCCGAAACTTTAGGCTCCACGACAGTAATTTGTACGGATAAAACTGGCACGCTAACCACGGGCGAAATGCAAGTAGCGGTTATATCTACACCGGCGGAAGAGCGCTTGACGCTAAAAGAAAAATTGCACGACGGAGCCAGTTCGTTTGCCTTGCTGCGCCTGGGGGTATTATCTTCCAATGCCTTTATCGAAAATCCGCAAGACGAATTGTCTGATTGGCGCGTCATTGGCAGCCCTACTGAACGTGCTTTAGTAATGGCCGGATTGCAGGCTGGGATGCCAGTGGCTGATATTCAAAAACAATTTAAGAAAATTGATGAAATACCATTTGACTCACAAAGGAAATATATGGCCGTCCTGCAGCAAGATGCCGGCGATGGTCGTTGGCTTTACGTTAAAGGCGCGCCGGAAGTAGTTTTAGGTTTTTCCAGTAAATACCAAATGAACCGTGGGGCAAGAAAGCTTACGGAAATCGAGCGCCGTAAAGTAAATACGGAAATTAAGGAATTTAGTCAGGAGGGTTTGCGCTTGTTAGCTTTAGCTGTAGCCCAGGTTGATAAAAAGGTTTCCAAAATATCCGAACTATTTTCAAAGGCGGATGATTATTCGTTAACCGGCCTTACTTTTCAGGGTTTAGTGGGGATTAAAGATCCACTGCGGCCGGAGGTAGCTCGTACTATGGCGGTGGCGCGGCAAGCGGGTATAAAAGTAGTAATGATCACGGGTGATCACAAGTTGACCGCCCAGACGATTGCCAAGGAGCTGCAGTTGCCAGCGGGTGAAGAAAATATTATGGAAGGTAAGGATTTGACCAAGTTAGACGATGAGGCGTTAAGAAAAAAAATATCGGCGGTTTCTGTTTTTGCGCGAACCACGCCGCATGACAAACCTAGGATTATTGATGCTTGGCAAGCCCGGGGCGAGGTGGTGGCGATGACCGGTGATGGGGTTAATGATGCGGCCGCTTTAAAGTCGGCCGATATTGGCGTGGCGTTAGGTTCGGGCTCGGATGTGGCCCGGGAAACCGCCGACATAGTACTTTTGGATAACAATTTTAAAACCATCGTGGCGGCGGTAGAGGAGGGGCGAGTCATTTACCAAAACATCCGCAAGATGGTGCTGTATTTATTGTCGGACAGTTTTTCGGAAGTGGTGCTGATTTTAGGCGCTTTTATTTTAGGCGCAATTTTAGGGGGCGATTGGCCTTTACCGATTTTAGCTACCCAAATATTATGGATAAATTTAGTAACCGACAGCTTTCCCGCCTTAGCCTTTACTGTGGAACCACCATCAGGTGAAGTTATGCAGGAAAAACCAATTGATCCGGCTATAGCTATTCTAGACACTAAGCGGCGAGCTTTGATAGTAACCATGAGTTTAGTACGTGGCGCCTTGGCGCTGGCGGTGTTTTGGTGGCTTTATAAAATTAATGCCGGGCATGATTATTTAAGAACTATCATTTTTACGACCATGGTTATCAGTTCATTGCTATACGCCATCAGCTGCAAGCAACTCAAGCTGTCATTCTTAAATCGTAAGAGTTGGAATAATAAATATTTAACTATCGCCTTGTTATTAGGTTTAGTTATGCAGCTCGCCGTAATTTATTTACCCTGGCTACAAGACGTGTTTAATACTGTGGCGTTAACAACTCATGATTGGCTGTTGGTGGTGGGCTTATCCGCTTTGGTGTTGGTAGTAGTTGAGTTAGCCAAACGGCGCCTCTTTCAATCAGCTATCTAGGGGTGTACTATTAAATTAGAATGAAAAGTTTACTAAAGATTCAATCCGTGGTTTTACTCGGCGGCAGTTTGTTTGCTTGGTATACCGTGTATACAGACTTTAAAAGATTTTACGATGTGGAAGGAACATTATTTAGAGTGCAAGACTGCATCATACCCAACCCCGTAACCACACCTTGTTTTTATGGCGCGTTTGCATTCCTGATCGCCTTTATTTGGTCGCTTTATATTATCAACTGGCAAAGTGAAAAAAGAAGTTGGCACCAAAGCCGCTTAGTGTGGTTACTCATAGCCAGCACTTTATTTGCCTGGGGAAATTTTGGTTTCACTTTGTATAAATTTTGGTTAAGTAAGGGCGCTCCGACTATTGGTTGTTCTGGTGTTCTGTCAACGAGCCCTTGGGTCACACCCTGTTTTACTGGCGCGGTAATATTTTTGATTGCTTTGATAGTTGGAATTGTGTTAAAGAAAAAATTACAAAATACTCAGCCGGTGTCGGTTTAAGAATTGACACTTCGACGACAAGCCCNNTCGGAGTACCTTCGCGCTTGACAAAAAGTTAAAACTGCGCTACAATTATATTGTATGATACAAGTTTCTGCCCATAATAATAACAATAACCGGCCGTAGGGACTTGGGTTTTATTTGTATTTAAAAACCGGTCCCGGAAGTGGACCGGTTTTTTGATAATTTATCAGTTGGGCTCTGGGGTAGTTTGACCCTGCGGGTCATCACCCGTATGGTGACAACCGGTAGAACGCTGCACTGCCCCGCCCCGCCCCGTATAATCCCTCTCGGGTAGTTCAATGGTAGAACGCTGCACTGTTAATGCAGATGTTGCAGGTTCGAATCCTGCCCCGAGAGGATTTGTACGGGGTTAAGTAATCGACTCCCTTCAGGGCGCAGCTGCTTAATGGCATAGCTTCGTCCGTCTCAACCCGCGGCGAACTCAAGCAGTTGAGTTCGCTTGTAGTCTCGACCCCCTAGAGCCTTGTGGCGGGGTAAATACAACTGCTCTGGAATCGGTCTTGCCTGCCGAGTCTATTTCTGCTAAGGTTTTGCTACTAAAATCATACATCAAAAGGCGTTATTATTGCCCATTTACAACATTATTATAAAAAAGGAGTAAGCCATGCAGGGAGTTGAGATATCACACATGAACGCAGCTATCAAAGCGGCGTTAAAGGCATACTATGATTTTCGTATATCAACAGTTAAAGAGGCCCTAGATCCCATTCATAAGTATGGGAAAAGAGATACCTTGGGCATGGATGCCGGGCCAGAAATAACCATTTGCGAGGAGCTTAGTCGGTATGACATGGGCGCAGTCGTAATCACTGAGGAGGTCGGTTCCCGGCAAATGCAGTATACTGATGTATTTCGCGCGAGCGATCCGCAAACATTCCGTACCGTGTATATCAGCGATCCGACGGATCGCTCGAATCAGCTTAAGGGTTTCTTGAAGGAGTTTCCCCAAGACAAGAAGATTGGTGATATATTCGGTAGCCCTTCAACCGTTGCCCTCTGGGAAAAGAAGTTCAGTGGGCCGGCCGTCATCACCGGCGCAACCTCTGCTATCAGCTGCGTGCGTCGAGGCACTCCAATTTTTTCGGTAATCGTTAATTACGTTACCCAGCATTTGATCGTTTCTTGTGTTGTGGGTAATCGGATTCTGAAATTACCCAGCGAGCGCACTGACATTGATCTGCCGTATATTCGCTCAAGAGGAAAGGCAATTGTGTTTCCTGGGATTGGCACACGGGATGATAGTATGCGACGATTTGTAACGTTTCTCGGCGACGTTGGCAAGGTTGGCTATAGGGAAAATTTCATCGACAGCGGCCTCATGAATAATGTCGAAAAGGAAATATTCCTTCACTACGGTCAACCGGGTGGGCCGTCAAGAATCCTGTACCTTTCAAACCTGCAACCCAAAAATAAGCCCCTCGGTTTTATTTTGGCGAACGGGGAAAAGATCGTTGAGTGGATTCATTGGCTTTCGTTTGCGCGCTTTGCAAAAAGCTACGATGACGAAAGTCAATCCGCACTGACAGTGTACGAGGTGTTTCAAGATAGACCCTGGACTAAACAGGGAGTGCTTATGTCGACCCCCCCAAACTACAGTGTTTTTCGTGAGTATGATCATAAAATGGTGGTGGATACGGGTTGGTTACTCGTACAGATGCCCAACCCCAGCCAGTTGCGGTCAACCCTGATCATCGCGCCATTTGATAATCGCTGGGCAGTGCGGGCGGCCAGCCAGTCCGGCTTCCGGTCACTAACGTTCTAAAGTATCTAAAGTAATGTATACTCAACAGCCTCGCGTGATCCATGCGAGGCTGGTTTTATATGCAAAATTACCTAATCTGGTAATTTATTTTATAACTTTTTCGCGCGAAAAGGTTATAAACTCGACAGCGTTAGGTCATCGATTGCTTGCTTTTTTATTACCTTCGCGCTAAAGTTGGGTCGTAAAAAAGAAATCAAAAAAATAACTAGGGGGGGAAACCGTCCCTTTAAAATTCCAAAAAATACGGAAAGGATTTTATCATGCTACATACTTTGCGGCATGTTACCGATCAGGCGCTGGCGGAAATTCACGAGGAAATGGCTATTCGCAAAACCCAGGAAGTTTTTTTGCTGTTTCCTTTGGGTAGTCAGTTTGATCACTTAATTAAACAGTCGTTAGAAAAGCTCGGGGTATTTTGTCTAGTGGCAGATTCCGG
Source organism: Patescibacteria group bacterium (assembly GCA_003512705.1). Taxonomy (GTDB): domain Bacteria; phylum Patescibacteriota; class Patescibacteriia; order Veblenbacterales; family UBA10138; genus UBA10001. The sequence goes on along the minus strand of DOPF01000052.1, from coordinate 2,751 downwards.
TAGTGTTACCGCCGCCGATGTCAAAAAATTGAATCCCATCGGCATTATTTTGTCGGGCGGCCCGGTTTCGGTTCATCAAGATCCGCCGCCGTTTGATAAAGAAATATTTGACCTGGGTATTCCGGTTTTGGGAATTTGCCTAGGCTTTCAGATGTGGGCCCAACATATTGGTTGTCATGTGGCGAGTTCAGCTAAGCGGGAATTCGGCGTGCACGAGCTTATCCAACTCGATGATAATCTTCTTTTTGACGCTTGCCCGTTCAAGATGCAAGTGTTACAGAGTCATGGTGATATTGTGGATGCCTCTATGGAGCCGATGGTTAAAGTAATTGCGGCAACTGACAACTCGCCGGTGGCGGCTGCGAGTTATAAGCATTTGTGGGGCGTTCAGTTTCATCCCGAGGTTACTGAAACTGTCTACGGTCAGCAGATTTTTAATAATTTTTGCTTTGATATATGTGGAGCCAAGGATATATTTCCGGCCGAAGATGTTGCTAAGCAGAAGATAGTCGAGTTGCGTAGGCAGATCGATGAGAAAAAAGTACTATTGGCTTTATCTGGCGGGTCGGACTCATCTACCGTAGCCTACTTATTAAAAGAGGCTATGGGCGAACACCTTGGTAATCTACGAGGGGTTTACATTCGCGGTATCGACCGCCCTGATGACGAGGCGCACGTGCGGCAATTTTTCGGCGATAGGAGCTGGCTGGATGTTAAAATCGTGGATGAATCGGAATCGTTTTTGCAGGTTTTGAAGGGTCGACTAACCATGCCCAGGAAACGTCGTGCCATGCGCAGTGTATATAAGGAGGCCTTGGAGAAACAGATAGCAGACTTTAATGCCAGTTTCATCGTACAAGGTACTTTATATACCGACATTTCAGAAAGCGGGCGTGGTTACGGCACTCGAGCCAAGAAAGCGCAAATTAAACTCCATCACAATGTTGATTTGGGTTTTTCCATCCCCGAACTCATGCCCTTATCTGATCAGGTAAAAGATACCGGCAGAAACATCGGGCGGTCAATTGGTGTTCCGGAAGAACTCTTAACTCGGCAGCCGTTTCCTGGTCCGGGAATGGTGGTAAGGATCGAAGGTAAGGTGACAGCTGACAAACTGCGAGTAGCGCGCCAAGTTGATGATATCTATATTCAGGAACTTCGGCGACATCACCTGTATGGTTCGGTCTGGCAGGCCGGCGGAGTGGTAACACAATCAGTTACCACCTGTACCAAAGGTGATGATGCTGTCAGTGGTTTGGTGGTAGCACTGTGGGCGGTATGGAGCGTCAATGGTTTTACGGCCCAAGCAGCTGAATTACCGTTTGATTTTCTGAAGTTGGTAGCGCGGCGTATTACCAACGAAATCCGTGAGGTGGGAGCGGTGGTTTACAGAGTTTCGGATAAACCACCAGCCACGATTGAGTGGGGATGATAAATTTAACACGAACAAAAGGCCATGGCGCAAACACGCTCTGGCCTTGTTTTTTAACCTGTCCGTTCACTTTGTACCCATTCGCGCGAATGGGTGCAAGGTTCGTTAGGCGCTATGCTGATACTTGCTTTTTTATTACTTTTGAGGTAAGGTGGGGGCAGAAAAATAAAGCAAAATAACTAGGGGAGGGCAGTTGCCGTCCTTTTACAAATTCATACTTCTGAAAAGGGTGAACGCATGAAAAAGTCGGTAAAGACATCCGGAAAAATTGGCGTTACTAAGCGCAGACGCCGGTGGCTGAAACCAGTAGCCTTACTGTCGGTTTATGACAAGGGTGGTATCGTTGAGTTTGCCAAAGCGTTAATCAATCTTGGTTGGGAAATTATTGCCTCGGGCGGAACGTGCAAGGTGCTTAAAGAGGCTAATTTACAAGCAACCGATGTTGCTGAAATTGTCGGCGGAGGTGCCATTTTAGGTCACCGAGTGGTGACCTTGTCACGTGAAATTCATGCTGGTCTGCTATCTACAGATTCAGAGGAGGACAAGAAAGAACTTCAGCGCATGGGCATACCCCGTATAGATTTAGTGTGTGTGGATTTATATCCGCTGATTGAGGAAATACAAAATCCCGAGGCTACTACAGAGTCGGTTTTAAATAAGACCGACATCGGCGGACCAGCCATACTTCGTTCGGCGGCCAAAGGCCAGCGGATTGTAATTTGCGATCCAGCAGATTGCGAGCGTGTACTGTCGTGGTTGGAAATGGGCCCACCCTACCAAGGGCCCCTGGTTCAAGAGTTGGCTGCGAAGGCTGAAGGAGTGGTGGCCGACTATTGCCTAGCGTCAGCGCGTTTTCACAGTCAGGGAAAAATCGACGGTATGGTCGGCACTCTGGTTAAAGAGTGCAAGTATGGTGAAAATCCATGGCAGAAGCCGGCGGGGTTATACAAAGTGTCTGATGATTCTTTGGCTATCCACAATTTCAAGCAGATTCAGGGAACCGATCCGAGTTTTATTAACCTCACTGACCTGGATCGCGGTCTGCAAACACTGTCACACATTTCGGCGGCTCTGAATCAAAACGGTTTCATGAGCAAATATATTGCCGTGGGTTTAAAGCACGGCAACCCCTGCGGCGCAGCCCTCGGTGAGTTTCCGTTGGAGGTTATCGAGCGGATGTTATCAGGAGATCTGCGGGCTATTTTCGGAGGCACCGTTATACTCAATTTTGATGTCGACGAGGGTGCGGCCTTCACCTTGCGGCGCTATGCCATGCCCGAGGGCAAAAAACGCTTGCTGGACTGCATTATTGCACCATC
>DOPF01000019.1 GCA_003512705.1 Patescibacteria group bacterium | reverse complement strand
GGAATATTCAGCACATCATGGCCTTCACGTACGGCCAATTTGGTGTACCCGTTAGTTAAAACCCAGCTTCGTCCAGTAGTATTAAGATTAAATGTTAAATACTGCCCCGTGGCTACGCCAGTAATATCTTTTCTTTGAGTTACATCCACACCCTCTACCGGACTATTAACACTCCCGGCCAAATCATAATCAGCCGTGCTTAAACTCGCGGTGTTGGGCTCAAAACCTTGCACCACCGTTACCCAGTCAGCGCCGTCATTATCATTATTTAATTTGGCGTCAACAAATAATTTCAGTTTCACCTCAGTAATGAAAGCATCGTTAGGCAGTGCCGATGTATCAAATGGTATAAAACCCCTTTCAATTTTGTATTTAATACTACTACTACCCCCACCGCCGCTGCGGGCAGCCAAGCGCACTTCGCCAGGTGATAAAGATACTTTTTTGCCAGTGCTAATAATTTTTGCGGAATTTACCAACCAAGTGGCATTGGTGTAATTGGCTGAACTGCCGGTAATAGCATTATGAGTGGTGTCCCAAGAATCAGATTTATAGTAATAAACCGAGCCATCACCAGCCGATGGATAAAAACTGACCACTATCGGGGTAGTGCCCTGGCCGGGTGTATCTACTTGCGCCAACTGGTTATGGTAGTCCCAAGTGTAAGTTTTAGTATCTTGACTGATTAAATTACCGTTAGCGTCATAGGTAAACGTGATTGTTGTAGCGCCATCATTAATGCTTGTAACAGCATGGGGGTTGGCATAGCCGAAGTTTGAGTAAAAGTAAGTGTAAGAAGTGGGTGCGCCGGCGCCGACGGTTTCCGTGCGCGTGAGGATGTTACCCAGTGAGTCGTAAGAGTACACGAACGTATAATTTTGCCCGTTAGCGGCGGCGGTAGCAGTGGCAGTGAGTAAACGGTTAAGACCGTCGTAAGTGTAATCCACAGTTTTGGCAGCGTTGGTTTGAGAAGCGTCAACCAGGCGGGTGATATTCCCGTTGGCGTCGTAAGTGTAAGTTAAATCCTGTAGTTTGGTGCCGCTGCTGTTGGCAGTGGTGCGTTTTTGCAGGCGGTAAAGCTTAGCGGCATCATAGGGATTGGTGGTAGTGGCGCCATTAAAATTCCCTTGATAAGTAATTTGCCCGTGCGGGCCGTAGTCAAAATCGGTCACCACGCTGGTAAAGCCCGCGTCAGCTGCTTCTTTACGGCTTACAGCTTCAAGCTGCCCAGCGGTGTTGTAAGTATATTTTACTTGCGAGTTATCCGGGTTCGCTATGGTCAATAAATTCTGCAGGCGATCATAAGTGTAATTGGTTTGGTAATTCTGGCTGGCCATAGTGCTGGTCTCGCGACTCACTAACCCAAGNNAAAGCGTCATAAGTAAAATTTACGGTTTGAGCTTTGGGATCTATTTTTGACGTAAGGTTACTAGCGGCATCGTAAGTGTATTGCCATGTGCCAAATGTGGTGTCGCCCGCCGCGTGCAAATCTTGCGCTGTCAAACGGCGGCCAAGGCCATCGTAGGTAAAGCTACGAATGTTGCCGGCGGCGTCAGTAATTTTGATTAAATTGCCGTTGCTGTTGTATTCGTAAAGTGTGGTGTAAGTATTTCCGCTGTTTACTTCATCCACACGAGTAAGCCGACCGTAAGCGTCTTGTTTAAGGGTTTTCTGATTCCCGCGCGCGTCCGTGGATGTAACTTTCCACTCGTCATAAGCATTGGTGGTTGTGCCGATCGCTGTAGCGGCGGCTACCACCCGGCCTAGAGAATCATAAGTATAAGTAGTGTATAGTTCGGGAACAGCGCTCGGGGCAGTACGGGCAGCGCCTAAACTAAAATACGGCAAAGATTCTTTGGCTTTAAATCCTCGGTTATTATAAACCGTGTCCGAAACGGCAAATTGACCAGCGGTTTCGGCTTCGTTCCTGGTCTGTATTATACGACCCAAACCATCAGCGTACTCATAACTATCAACCGAAGTAGTAGCATCCAGATAATCAGTTTTCTTAACACTTACATTCAGCGGGGTATCAGTGTATACGTAAGAGGTTTTAGTAACGAGCGTCGCGGGTGCGGCTAAATCAGGCTGTTTTTCCTCAATCACCCGATCCAAACCGTCATATAGTGTTTGGAAAGTATAACCATTAACATCAATGACTTGGTTTGGCTTACCAAGTGAATAGTCATACTGAAGCTGGCTACTCTGGTTAAGCGCGTTAGTTATCGTTACCGGATACAAATTATAACTGTCGTAGATGTAAGTAGCTGGATTTCCCCGCGGGTCAAGTTCTTGAGTGACCAAGCCATAATTATTGTAAGTTTTTTGCGAGTTAATGTATGTGGCCCCGCTGACCCACTGCTCGGCTTTGGTTTGATTGCCCTTACTGACACTGTTTAAAGCCAGGTTATCGTAATAAACCCGAGATTCTTTTACTTTGGCCCCGCTTTGGTCAAGAGTAAGTTCACTGGCTGGCAGACCAATGATATTAAGGCTGGTGTTAGAAGCGTAAGTGATGGTAGTAGTTAACTTATCTGTTCCCACATCTGTAAAACTACCATCGTCCGCGCCTGTAACTTCACCCCATTCAACCTTGGACGTCAAGTTGCCGTTGGCGTCATTATAAGCATAGGCCGCGGCCTTATCTTTATGTGTGGCATTACCCTCAAGCGTGAGATCGATGGCTTGAGTTTGTTTAACAAAGTTACGGCCATTGCCCAAATCAACGTTTTCCCATTTGTTAATAGTTTTGGAATAAATATTACCGCTAGCGTCAGCGACCTCCACCCGGTACGGCTTACCCGCTTTGGCGATGTGGTCACTAAACTCACCTTGAGCCGAATTACTGGCATCGCCTTGGTGGTACCAAGTCGTAACTTGATTACCCAAAGGATCGGTTTTGATTACCTTGGCAAATCCAGTAAACTTACGTTCATAAGGATTACTAAAATAATATTTACCCCCGCCATAGGAAAATGTATTGGTGGAAGTAAGACCCAGTCCATCATTAGTAGTTATCGTTTTAACTGTGTCTATAATAACCGGTAAATCGGAGTTCAAGCGACTGCCGCTGTCAACGTAAAGTGGTGAAGCCTGATAAGTAATGTCCGTATAGCCGCCGGTTGTATAAGTAATTCGGCTTAAAACGTCCGTCCGCGGGCCGTTATTAAGATAAACTTTTCGCTCCGTGGTTGATGAGCTGATTTGTTTAGAGCGTAAAGCATCAACCAACCCATCTCCATTCACATCAACCAACCTAGCCCCATCGTCATAGTACCCACGGGTAAAAGTTACTGGAATATCCCAAGTAGTATCCAATGTCCAGCCATGGCCATTATGAATATAGACTTTTTTATCCGCTGGGCTGCGGGCGCCATTGGAGTACAAAAAGTCCGGCAAGCCATCATTATTCACGTCAACCAACTCAACTCCCGTATAACCTTCCTTTAAGATGTCATAAAAAAATAGTGGGATATCCCAAGTAGTATCCAATGTCCAACCATGACCGTTATTGATATAGACTTTTTTCTCGTAGACTTCTGTTTCGTAAATTGATTGCGAAGATAGTAAGTCTACCAACCCATCGCCGTTTATATCAATAATTTTTATCGCTTGGTCAATATCACCATGACCAGAAAAATTAAGAGGTATACTCCAGCCCACATCCTGCGTCCAACCGTGGCCGTTATTTAAAAAGACTCTTCTATCGATATCCGTTGGCCCACTATATTCTTTTGACTTAAGAATATCGGCCAAGCCGTCTCCATTCACATCAACTAACCTCACGCCCTCATCAACATCACCACCACTCGTAAACCACACCGGAATATCCCAAGTAGTATCCAACGTCCAGCCGTGGCCGTTATTGATATAGACTTTTTTTTCTTGTACATTCCAGCCATAGGCATACAAAAGGTCGGGCAAGTTGTCGCCATTCACGTCCCCAATTTTAACTCCTCTAGAGTGCCTCGCATAAGTATCGTAGAAGATTATTGGAATATCCCATGACAAATCAAGCGCCCAACCAGTACCAGTATTTAGGTACACCCTCTTGTCAGGCGGCGCTCCCCAGACAAATTCACCAGCGGACACAAGTATATCAACCAAACTATCATTATTAACATCAACAACCTGCACTCCTTGATCGTAATCCTCACGATCAGAGAACATTACTGGAATATCCCAAATGGTATCCAATGTCCAGCCCGCTGTAGAAGTTTGGTAATTAAAGCTGACTGGCGGTAAAGCGGTAACTTGATTTAGCTCATCCTGCCCCGACTCGGTGATGGACGTTAATAGCGACCGCGTACCGGCATTGGCCAGTGTATAACCCAAGGCATACTTTCGTGCCCAACTGCCACTAACTTTGGTCTGCACTTCGCTCACCCGATAGTTGGTGGTGACACCAAATCCCGACTTATAAGATGTATAGATATCAGGGCGGTTTTGGCGTAAAAATTCAANNTCTTTAAAATACTCATACTTGATATAATTATCATTCAAATCGCGCACTTCGGTTAAGTACCACTGATAAACTTGCGCGGGGTTGGTTGGATTATCCTGCCTCGAGTCGGTGGTGACGCCAAATTTGTAGGTAGTACCTTTTTTATCCTTTACTGTCCAAGTGTTGGATGAAAAGGTATAGTCTAAAAACTCACCATTATCAACTTTTGATTTGTAGTTAGTTAAAGAAAGGGCAACTAATTCACCAGATAGCGATGAATTAAAGTAATCTTCACTATAAAGCTTCTCGCTCCCCTTACGGTTTATACGCTCAATGGTGGGAATGGTAATGCCCCAACCATAGCCAAACACACTACCGTCAGCATTGTTTTGGCTGTTATAAGATAATGCCAAATCGGGTGTCAGACCGTTACGGCCAGGTGGTAAAGTTAGTTGATATGAATATGTCAGCGCGCCGGTCGCTAAATCAGCTTCGGGGATTTGCTGCTTAATAGTAGAGTTAGCCGCAATTGATCGCGCTTGAGATTCCTGACTGTCCGAAGATACGGTTGAGGATGATTCCGATGTTGGTGCAACTTGTGACTGCTCGGATACTGTTTCTTCAGCTGGTATTAAAGCTTCCTCAGTGGGTGTAGTAATTTCTTTATTACCGTTTTCGTTTAGTTGACCATTTACGGGGTTACTCTCGGACTTTAAAACTTCTACAGCAACCTCGTCCAAGGTTATTTCCGCCGCTAAAGCTGGGTAAAAAGAACTTAACAGAATCAAAAAAGTTAGCGTGATAACCGCTAACTTTTTGATTTTCATTAAAATACTTCCCTGGTGGATAGTTTTAAATAACGCAAAAGTAAAAAGTCTAATACTCATAAACATAGGGTGAGAATAAGACTAATACTATTGTAAGCAGGAATGGAAAATTTATCAAGTACCTAAAGTGGAAAAACTGTGCCTAACGAAAATTAAACCTTAAATTTTAAGGACAAGTGAATAAAAAAACTGTTCAACCAAAGCGAAAGTACCTTGAAAAACCACCCTTGGGGAAAAGTATGCGATCGCGTACTTTTCCCCAATCCTCAATTTTGCTATTATGGTGGCATGGCCGTTCGGCCCAATAATCCTTTATCTTTAAATCACCTAGTATGAAAAAAATACCCGGAACCAAAACACTACTTGGATTACTCGCCGATTACGCAGTCAAAGGTTTGACTATTGCTATGGAAATGCAACGCTATCAAAAAATTTATTTAGCCGGCGGCGGGCACGAGCAAGTGATGGATTTAAAAATGGCCCGGAAAAAAGCAGATCGCAGAGACAAAATTTCGCAATTGCGGCGAACAAAATTTATCACCACAAAAAAACAGGGTGATAGATTAATTATCAGCTTAACTAATAAAGGCAAACGCGCAACCCTATTATATTCGCTAAAGCAGGCACCGCCCACACCGCGCGGATACTGCACGCTGGTGATTTTTGATATACCCGAAGATGTTAAACAGGCGCGACAGGTCTTAAGATTATTTTTGAAAAATGGAAGTTTTACTCAGCTGCAAAAAAGCGTGTGGACGCTTAATCGCGATGTGGTAACAATACTGCGACAATTTATAGCCGAACATAACTTGACCGCTTGGGTGCGAGTATTTAAAGCGGAAATAGCTGATTAAATAGGATAAAATCGCAAAAGTATCGGCCATGCCGATTTAGGGGAAAAGTATGCGATCGCGTACTTTTCCCCAAGGGTAGGTTTGGGGTTTTGGCAATGGTGGATTTTGTTAAATTAGGGATGAACCCTTACTAAATTATAGATAAATCTTAATAAAAATGAGGTTAAAAAAGCATTGTTGCCAGGGGGGTTGACAGATTGCCAAATTTGTCCTATATTTACTTGTTATTTGGTGTATATTAAATATATAGAAGCTCAAATTTCAAAGCTCAAATGTCAAAATTAAAATTGTACTAAAGGCTCCTTGAAAACTGTTTGCTTGATTGAGTAGTTAAATTTATTACCTATTGTATTAAGCAAACAGTTTTCAAANNCCATGTTCTTTACCAAATTAAATATCGTGGCGATCACTGTGGTCGCCTTGTTCTATATTTCTACCTCTGCGTTCGCGCAGGTTCCGACTGGATGGGAAATTACACAGAACACGATGGACGATGCATACATCACCTTTTCCACCGCCGCAGCTCGCGAGGGCAACTATGGCATGGAAATCCATGTCAATGGGGATTATGGTGACAGCGTCACCTTCAAATTAAATGGCCTGGATCTTCCGTGGTCAAATGATTTGGAGAT
>DOPF01000078.1 GCA_003512705.1 Patescibacteria group bacterium | reverse complement strand
TACTATACCACCAGTGGCAGTTTTTCTAATTCTACCTTAGTGCCGGTAATAATACTTTCAATGCGATAAGCGCCATGAGTAGGGGCCTCCACAAAACCGTTCCAAGCCACCCGCGCCAAGCCCCCCGAATGTAGCCAATCAAATAGCCATTCATTAGTATATCTAGCTTCATTTTGTGAAATGCCGCCGCCCACGGTTTTAAGCCAAATGCGGTTAAAATGTTCTTGACTGCCGATTGGCGGCGCCATAATAATAGGCAGCCCCAGGCCAGTATAAAACGCCAGTTCTGATGGTTTTGTCCACAAAATATCGGTAGTATGTATAGTGGCGCTAAATTGTTTAAAATATTCCGAGTAAGTGGTGGCGAACAATACTTTAACACCGGCATTTAAGAATTTGGCCATGCCTAAGTCTTTTACTCCTTGTTCAAAGAATTTTTTTACGTCCGGTCGCACGCCCGCCACTAAATTTAGTCTAAGGCGGCCGCTAGTAATACTTTGTTTAAGGCTTTGGGCAATTTGAAGCCCTAAGTCTTTTTGCGCGCCGGCGCCCCCGACCGCAAACGTCAAAGTTAATGGATGTTTGTGGTCTAAGTTTTTCCAGCCCCTACCCAAGTAGTTAGTCACAACTTTATCATACTTATTAATAAAAATCTTATTGGGATCTAGGTTTCTTAACCGTCGCGATAAATCTTGCTTAATAGTGACAGAATGTTGACCACCAATTAATTCTTTGGGTAAGGGAAAACCAGTTAAATAAATATTGTCGGGTTTGACCCCATAAAGTTTTAGCCGTTCTACTACTCGGCCGTTAGGAGCAAAATATTTGATCTTACTTTTTTTGGGGTCAAGGGGCGCCCAAGTGCGACTGCAATCGGCATCACAAATGACGCAGTAAATATCACCCGGGTAGCCAAATTCTTCGGCCGCAAATGCCACCTGAAAAAAGGTGGTAACGATAGGTAAATTTTTATTATGTTCCCGCAGTCTCTTTATTAAATGTTGGCCCATACCCTTGCGTACCATGCTGTATATTTGTTGTAATTGTAAATTAGGCTGCGATAAATCGCGTCGTGGGTAAAATGGCGGAATTGATTGTAATTTATCCATGACATCAAATAAAACATCCCCGATAATAGGGATAGCCTTAAAACGTGATATGGTTTCGTAAATTTTCCTAGATTTAAGCCACCAATTTTTATCGTGCGCCGGAATGCCCGGATATTTGTTGGCAATTATCGGGTCACCATAAGCTAAATCCTTAAGGCCCCAGGCCGCTCGCTCGTGGCCATAACCCATCTCCACTGAAACTACCCAAGCTTTTTTTGATGTTACCATGGTTTTATTATAGCAGATTAGAGAATTTTTTTTTAAAAACCCGGAAGCTTGGCAGCTCCCGGGTGACTCTACCGATTGATTCTCTTATATCAGTCGTTTACAACCCACTAAGTTTTCCATAGCTGCGCTTCCAAAATAAAATATTGGGAACGTTGTTTATGTGAGATGTTTTTTATCTATTTTATAGTATCGGCCGCTAAAGTCAAGGCAACAAAATAAGGGTTTTTATGGTTGACTAAATCGGCTGTTAGGCATAAGGTGGTGGTGTAAAATAACCTTGCACAAAAACCAAAATTGGAGATTTGACATGGTACAGACAAAAGATCCTCATTGCGAACATTGTCTTGGTAAAGTCGGGAGCAGAATTTATCTGTTGGTTAAACTGGATAAGTCGCGAAAGGAATTTATTCCTTTAGTAAGTAAGGAATTTTTTACCTTTGCTCATGGTAAGCCCTGGAGTGCTTATGCCTGCCGATTAAAACATGCTTTTTCCGCTCGCAGCAGTCATCATGATGCTGAATATGTGGTGGTATTACAAACGAATAGTGATCCGGTGGTGATTTCGGCCTGTTGGAAAATTAACGGCCAAGAGCAACNNGGGTATGACCCCAAGTCAACCCATATCTATTGCTGCCAGGCCATATGCCGATGCCTTTAAAGGTACAGCCAAGTACTATGCCAAGTATCGCCCGGGATATCCACCGTCACTAATTAAGTGCCTCGCAGATAAATTCAACTTTGATGGCGCGGGTAGATATTTAGATCTCGCCTGCGGTACAGGAAAGCTAACGTTTCCGTTGGCCAGATATTTTGATGAAGTGCTGGCCATAGATCCGGAGCAGGAGATGTTAGACGAAGCCGCCCGACTGGCACGCAAACAGAAAATTCACAATGTGCACTTTTTGTGTGCTAGCTCCTATGACCTACCTGCACTAAAGTCCATTTTGGGACGTCTGCGGTTTGTGACTATCGGTACGGCGTTTCACTGGATGGACCGGGCCGAAACTTTGCGGTTGCTGCACGAGCTAATAGAACCTGACGGTGGTATGGCGGTTGTCACTATGCGTGAATATCATAGCCAAAACAGTCTGTGGCACGAAGTGTTGCAGCCATTGATTCAGGAATGGTTAGGTAAAAAGCAGCGCGCCGGTAGTGCCGTGTATGAGCATTCTGGTATATCGCATAAGGATATCATCAAAGCCTCGCCTTTTTCCCGCCATGAGCAGCAGTTCTACATGATGGTCAGGGAATATACCGCCGATCAGGTTGTCGGTTACTTAGCCGCAACGTCCTTTTGCTCGCCCTATGTTTTAGGCGACAAATGGAATAGCTTTGAGCAGGAACTGCGAAATGTTTTATCGTCGCTTAACAACGGGTCAAAAGGTAGATTACCTATTGTCAAAGTGGTTGAGGCCATATTAATGTGGCCATAAGCAGCCCGAATTCTTTTTCAAACAGCCCTCGCTGCAATCTGGCGGGGGTTTTT
>DOPF01000041.1:15432-15580 GCA_003512705.1 Patescibacteria group bacterium | reverse complement strand
TCGGATTCGCTGTGGACACACTGCCGGACGAATCATATATAGGGAAATTAATTTGTCCGGCACTGGCCGAATCAGTAAAGTTATAACCTTTTATTGAAACGTTTGTACCGCCCGGACCAAAATCTGGAGTCATAGAACAAATTCCTGG
>DOPF01000041.1:0-15242 GCA_003512705.1 Patescibacteria group bacterium | reverse complement strand
CCTCGGTTTCAGCCGTAACCCATGACGGCCCATTGATAGTGATAGATTGGCCTTCAATGGTGGCTGAACTACCAGTAATAGTAGTAAAGTCGATGTGAGGAATGGGGTCGGGGTCGTCAGCATCATTACCCCTGTCCCAAGTCCAGCTTAAACCAGTGGCGTCTAAGATATTACAGTTAAGAGCTGTAGGTGCGGCCAGAAAGCCTTGGGTGGATCCAACCCCGGCTAAATTTGCTGAACCAGGTTGAAGCATTACTTTGTTAAGCGCGCAATTACCACCCGAGGCGCGGAAATACCAAGGGTAATCTGCCACCATGGTTACGCCAGCGGCGCTTGCCGCATCTTTTTTAATTAAACCTTTGTACCAATAATTATTCTGAAACTCTATGGCGGGTGTAGCGGTAAATCCTTCAGTGGCATCGGAACTGTTTTTTAACATGGTAAATGCGCCTAAAGTAATCGGGCTGGTGCAAGTTGATGAATCTAAAGTAGCTTCATCACTGCATTGATAAAGTTGAATGTTGCTGTCGGTCAATGTGCTGTCTTGCATAATTTCGGTAAATCGGGCCGAGACTAAAGCGTTGGTACAGGCATTAGTGGAATTAATATACGGATTAGGACTTTGGGTGGTCTCGGTACAAATGTTAGACCTGACAACTTCCGGCGGCCGACTACTGCCCCCCAAGCCGGAAGTGTCCTCAACAGTAAACAGGACACAATTGGATGTTTTGCTGTTTACGGTGGCGCAGACATCATGCTCACCGACAGTTAAAGTTGGCGTGTTAGTAATAATTACGCCATCGCTCCACGAAGTTGGGCTAGAGTTAGCCGCGCCGAATAACAATTGGCTTGATCCTTTGGTAGCGCCAAAATGTTCACCTGTTACCGTAACTGAAATTGGTGGATCAGTATCTAGTTTAAATTCTGGATCAATATCACAAATACCCGGGCCGGGGCTATCGGACGTTACTTGAAATAACTCATAATTACTGCGTTTGTTTTTATTCTCCGCTACTTGGGGGTTAGAGCTTGCCGCGTCTGCCGCGGTAATAACCTGAAAATCATAATAACCCGTAGCCACGGTTGGAACCTGCACTATGATTCTGGTATCTTTCCACCAGTTACTGCAACTAGCTGGCGGCCCAATATCAACGCCATTTAAAGTGACACGGCCAGGCACGTTGCCAAAATTCCAACCCATTAAAGTAACAAATTGACCGACGCCCCCCGTCTCGGGCGACAATCTATTGATATAAGGACTCTTAATTACAAAATCCAATTTATTGGTCACGGCCGTGGCCAAAGCCAGCCACACCCTGCCGGAAGCGGCTTTATACTTATCTTGTTGATACCAAGCGCCGGTAGTTGCGCCCACCGGAATTTTTACTTTTACCGTGTCTTCGACTGTGGCACAGGCGGCTGCTCCCCAACAAATAATATTATCAGTTAGAGGTAAAAAACTATTCGCATCGGCCCACCAGCCGTTAAACGAAGCATCACCGGTAATACCTAAATTGCGACCAGTAATAGTTACCTGATCGGCATAGTCACCCATATTAGGGGTGACTGAACTAATTTCGGGATTACAATTGGCATTTTCGCCGGTGGTAAAGGTCCAAGTATAATCATCAGCCGGCGAATCATTGGCCGAACCATCCTCGTTACCATCTAAAGGATTGGAGCAAGTATCGGTTATACCGCCCGGGTGCCCGGTGCCGTCGGTTTTCAAAGTAACTGTAAAGGTTTCATTAGAAGTCAACGTGGCCGCCGGGTAAACAGTGAATGACGTAAAGTCACTACCGGCATAAATTTTCTTTAAGGGGATAACGTTGCCACCAGAGTCAGTTAAAATTATGTTATCAGTATTAAAACGACTCACCCGCATTTCCTCTGTAAAAATTGCTTGAATAGCTGGGTTGCGACAAACGTCTCCTAAACCAGCTGATGGGTAAACTAATGGATTACTATCGGCATCAACCGCCACCCGCGGCAGTGTGCTGTCTGATTCTGTACCAGTTTGAAATAACCATTCTTTTCTTTTTTCTAAAGTTTTGCCGGCAAAATTTTGTACATCTTGCGTCACGGTAGCTTTATAATCAGTGTTCTCTTCAAAGTCGGTGGCATGACTAAACGTGGCCGCATTAGTGGCAGTGGCGTATGTACCAAGAACTTGTGAACCGCCCTGCTTTTCGATAATAAAACTGGAATCATCCACACTACCTGCATCCACCTCTTGATTAAAAGTCGCCATTACGTCCTGACAAAGTTTTACATTGGTGGCTAAATGACGCGGTGATGTGCTAACGACATTAAAACCTTTTTCCCCACCTTCAGGTAAACAACCAACGCCAACACAACCAGGCCCGCCACCGCCAAGGTCAGCGCCGGTAGCTTCGGCTAACTTAGTTAAAACAAAACTCGCAATGGCAAACGAGGTCAAGATAATTATTAAACCTATCAAACCATTGGCAATAACTTTTTTGGCTTTGGCAATTTGTTCTTCATTGCCCCGCGACATCAGCCACAGCCAACCGCCATATAGAACTATACCAACCGCTATCACACCCAAAACACTTAGCACGATATTTATAATGCGCGCGGTCATGCTAATTAAGTCGGTACCGATGCCAAGTCTAGTTACCGCAGCAAATTCATCTAAACCACCGACCGTTTGCGCTAAAGAAACCGCCGGCAAAAAAAACACGGCCAGCGTTAAGCCTATCAACAACAGCCAATGACTTTTGTTTGATTTTAATAATTGCCCTCGCATGTAATTTTTTAACTAAGTACTTCGCGCGCAATGTTGGCGGCAAGTTTACCGTCAATCGCTCCAGCAAAATACTCTAGGAGCGCTTTGGTTAAAGCCCCCATATCTTTTGGTGTAGATAAATTAAGGTCTTGTTTAAACTTTAAGGCTTGCTCCTTAACTTGGGCGGCGTCGGGTGCGGCTGGTAAATAATTGCCCAACACTTTAATTTCAGCCGACTCTTTGGCGGCCAACTCGGGGCGGCCGCCTTGATCGTAAAGCGCTTGGGCGTCTTGCCTTTTTTTTATTTCACTGCGAATAACTTTTAGCCAATCGGCCGCGGTTACTGCTTTCCCTTGTTCTTTGCCGGCAATAGCCAAATTATGAACTGAATTTTTTACCGAACGCAAAACCACCACGCGCGCTTGATCACGCTCCCTGGTGGCTTGCTTTAAATCATCTTCGATTTGGCTTTCCAGCCCCATACCTATTTAGGTAAACCGCGCTTTAGTAAATTACGAATGCGCGTGCTTCGGCTTTTTAATTCTTCGTCAGTTAACTGGCCCGTTCGGCGTAAATACTCTTTTCGTTCTCCTATTAATTTACCGCGCATGGCAGCGGCCCGCTCTTTACTTCGGGACCGTGGTTTCTCAAAAAAGCGTCTTTTTTTTGCACGAATTAATACTCCTGACTGCTGAACCCGCTTATTAAAGCGCCGCACCAAGCTTTCTACCGACTCGTGTTCTTTCTTTTTAACCTCTATCACTTCGTGTCACCTCCTACTTCAAGCGTAATTAAGTATATAATCTTAATCCATTAATGATAAGTAATTATATTATAACTATTTTTTTTGATTTAGTCAAATGAAACTCGGGACTGGAACGGTCAGCTCGCAAAACAAAACTCTCCCAATAAAACATCGGGGGAGAAATGAAGGGAGTTGCGACACGGCAAACGCGAACCCGTTGTTACGATTCCACCTGTTGTCAGGCCTGTCGTTGTAGGCGTTGAGCCAGCGACCATCGTCGTTACGGTTCGCGTTCAGCAAGTTCGGATCGCCGTCGGATTGTGCGAGGCATCTTCCATATCACCGCCCCTTGACCCCTTCGACCAGACTCAAAATCCACTAGGCAACTGGTTCAGCAATACCACCTACAATCCAATTCCATAAAAGTGTCCGATCGGACACTTTTATGTATGTTAACTTTTTGCTATACTCTCCCTATATAATCCGTTTACTTAATTTCTTTATATGAAACCATTGCCGATCACAAAAAGTCTCTTGGGTGAATTAGCTCAACTCACCGCCAAGTACTTAACTATCGCTATTGAAATGAAACACTATCAAAGGGCATACTTAGCGGGCGGTGGTCATGAATATGTTACAATTCTTAAAAATTTAAGAACTCAATCCGATCGAAAACGTAAGTTATATCAACTCAAACAAACAAATTATATTGTGACTCAAAAACGGGGTAACCGCTTAATTATTAGTTTAACCAACAAGGGGCAACGGGCGGCACTACTTTACGCGTTGCGGCAAGCGCCGCGATTTCCTCGTGGGTATTCAACTTTAGTAATATTTGACATTCCCGAAACTGCCCGACTAGCACGCCGGACTTTGCGACAATTTTTAAAACAGGGTGAATTTAAACAATTACAGAAAAGTGTTTGGATAGTCAACCGTGATGTGGTATCGGTAGTCGGAAATTTTTTAAGGGAGTTAAAATTGACTAATTGGGTACAAGTCTTCCGCGCTGAAATAGAAAAACCATAATGCCTTAATCGAGTCGAATTGCTCTTTGACGTAAATATGTCCGATCGGACATATTTACGTATTTCTTACTAATAATTTAGGCGGGTACGCTGCGGGCGGCTTTATGTTCTAGACGTTTAGCTATCTCAAGCGAAACTTTTTGAATATCGACTGTTTCCTGAATGCCGTTTTCCATATCGCGAATTATAATAGTGTCGTCCATTAATTCTTTTTGCCCGATCACCAGCGCAAAGCTGGCGCCAATTTTATTGGCGGTTTCTAACTGGCTTTTTAATCCGCTTTTGGTAAAACTCTCGGCCACAGTAACGCCTTGCCGGCGTAGATCTTCAAACAGCTTCAAAGCTTTTTTACGAGCGGCTTCGCCGAGCGAAGCAATAAAAATATCGGGCCGCTGCCGTGGCGGTACCGGTACCTGCTTCTTTTTAAGTTCAGCCACAATACGCTCAATGCCGCAGGCAAAACCCACCGCCGCCGTGGCTCTGCCACCAATTTCCTCAATCAAATTATCATAACGCCCGCCGCCGCCAAAAGCCGAGGCGGCCCCGTCCTCTCCCCAAACCTCAAACACTGTGCGGGTATAATAATCTATTCCGCGCACCAAGTTTGGACTCAATTGATAAGTAAACTCCACCTCATCTAGGTGTTCTAATAATTTTACAAAATGGTTCCGGCAATTTTCACATAAGTGATCAACGCACTGGGGAGCGTTTTTATTAATTTCAATCAAGGCTTCCTCCTTGGAATCTAACAGCCGCAAGGGATTGCGGGTTAAACGCTTTTTGGCTTCGTCCGACATCTCGGAACGTTTGGTGCGATAATAATCAATTAACACTTGCCGGTATTTTGGCCGACAGTCGGGACAACCAACACTATTGATGGCAAAGGTAACCGGCAACTGCAACCGTTCAAACAGGGCCGCCGCCGCCAAAATTAATTGGCTATCGGCTACCGCCTCGGTTTCGCCCAGCACCTCAAAATTAAATTGCCAAAATTGGCGGTACCGGCCGGCTTGTGGCCGCTCATGACGGAAGTGTGGTCCATAAGAAAACATCTTAACCGGCTGGGGCAGTGACAGCATACCGTGTTCAATATAGGCGCGGGCAATGCCGGCGGTATATTCTGGCCGCAAACTCAAGTGATCGCCCGACTGATCCACAAACGAAAACATTTCTTTTTCTACAATATCAGTGGTGTTGCCAATGGCGCGAGTGAAGAGCTGGGTTTTTTCTAAAATCGGCGTTTCAATACGTTCGTAGCCGTAGCACATCGCCACTTCTTCCACCTTATTAAAAATAAAATTCCACCACGGCCAGTCGGTCGGTAGAATATCATGCATTCCCCGAACCAGTTGCGGTGTGGCCGCTTTTTTGGCAGGTTTTACTGGCTTATCGTCTGGTTTATTTATTGGCATAATTACTATTTAACAAAGCTTGAGTTGCTGATGAAGAATACCATGCCCAACGGTGAAATGGCCAACCCCTTAGCCAAATTCGTCCCACCAAATCGTCTTGGCTTACCGGACCAAAGCTGCGTGAATCCAAACTCGAATTTCGGTTATCTCCTAAAAGGTAATATTCATCCTCACCTAAAGAAATATCAATCTGTCCATTAGTAACCAGACCAGGAGACAGATACGGCTCGGCTAGGAGCTCGGGGGAATTATCACCTTCACCAATCCAAACTTGCCCGCCGTTCACTAATACACGCTCACCCGGCAAACCAACCACTCTTTTTATAAAAAACTGCCGCCGGTCGCGGGGATAATGAAACACCACCACTTCACCTCGTTGCGGCTCGCGTAACCTAAAGGAAATTTCGTCAATTAACAAATAATCGTGGTCCTCAAAGTTGGGCTCCATGGATGCACCTTTAACATAAAATGGCTGGACCAAAAAATATCTTATTGGCAAAATAATGGCCAAAGAGATAACTACCACTTTTACCAATTCCCATAAGAATGCTAAAGCCGACTTAAAGGCGCTCTCTGGTTTGCCGTCGGAACTAAAATCGGGATAGATGTTTGAGCTAGTCATGTAAATTTAATTTCTCTTCACTAGTAAATATTCACCAAATAATTGTATACTATAATTTGCAAGCTGTGAAACGAGGTAGCCCCGAAGTAGCGGTCGCAGATACTCCAGCACTTCCGGGCATGAAGTATTTGCTTATTAGAATGTTAATGGCGGCGCCATGAAGTTTTGCGAAGAAATAACAAATACTTCATGGTGCGCGTGCCTAGACTCCCCGCCTGCTAACGCCTGCGGCGTAGCCCTGTGGCGGGCAGGTGTGAATGCTTTAGTAAGGTGGCAGACCTAGTCAGACTTGGTGGACGCCACCCCGCCGTCGGCGGGGTGACCCTGGCGCACACGCGCTAAAAACATGGTGGCCACTACTGGACTCGAACCAGTGACCTCTGCAATGTGAATGCAGCGCTCTAACCAACTGAGCTAAGTGGCCCTAACCGGCAAGTGTGAATGCTGCCTGCCTGCCGGATTTCAGCGAGCTCAATCGAGCCGCCGGCAGGTGCTCTACCCAAGGCTCGTCGGTCCGCTGCTTGGCGGACATCAACGCGCCCCACTGCCACCCTGCCTCTCGGCCATGAGCTCCCGCTCGGGCCTCGGGGGCCTCGGGCGTCGAACGGCGAGGCCGAATGGCGGGTGGTCACCCGTAGGGTGAAGCTAACCGTCCCCATGTGAACCCCGCGGAACAAGCTGCCGGTCCGCTAAAGTCGAGCCGGGCGAGACGAAGGTGGAAGCTACACGCGCCTACTTTAATCCATACAGAAAAGCCATTGCCGTGCGTCACATTAATATAGTGTTGACAAAGAAGTAAAACCAATGTTACCATCTAAGAACTCTTTTGTAAACCCCCACACTTTGACCGTAAACCAGTATACCATCCGGTCAGGAAATAATTCTTATGCCAACCCGGCGAATAAAACCGCCTGGTATTTGGAAAGTGTGTGGGTAAAGATGAGCTATGTCTTTATTGCCTGAAACAGTTTCTCCCCCGACTCCACAGGCCACGACCAGGGGAAAATTTTTTTTATACCTGGTGCTTATTTTGGTACTGGCAGGCTTAACTTGGTGGTCACGCCAGCCCCATGTGCAGGCCACCCTGGCCGATTGGGAGCAGCATACCGTATGGGAAAACATTAAGCGGCTGACTGGCGCGGATGATAAATTATTAACCGGCGAGAACGACGGGCGTATAAATATAATGCTGCTGGGGATGGGTGGAGTTAAACACGACGGACCATATTTAACCGATACTATTATTTTGGCCAGCTTAAATCCGACCACGTCTGACTTGGCCTTGCTATCGATACCGCGTGACATGGCTGTGTCCATACCCGGTAACGGCGTTAGAAAAATAAACAGCGCCAATGCCTATGGTGAAGCCCGTGAACCCGGCAGCGGCGCTAAACTTGCCTCAGAAGCTTTGTCCAGCACCTTACAGGTGCCGATTCACTATTACTTCCGCATTGACTTTGGCGGCTTGGTTAGTTTAATTGATCAATTGGGTGGTTTAAAAATAAACGTTGACCGCGCCTTTGTTGATAATCAGTACCCCTCTAACGACAGTTTGGTGCAAACGATTAGTTTTGCGGCGGGTGAACAACTAATGTCCGGCGAACGAGTGCTTGAATATGTCCGCTCGCGCCACGGGTCGGCCGGTGAAGGGTCGGATTTTGCGCGCGCCCGCCGTCAGCAAAAAGTTTTAATTGCTTTTAAAGAAAAACTGTTACGCCTATCAACTTTTTTAAACCCGAGTTTGTTGGTAAAGCTATATAGCACCTTAGAACAGAATATTGAAACCAATGTTGAAACTTGGGAAATGTTAAAATTTGCCAAAATTTTAAAGAAGGTCAATACCGATTATGTTGTGCATCAGGTTCTTGACCCCGAAACTAATCCCCTCTTAGTGGAAACCAGAGGTGCTGACGGCGCCTATTTATTAGTACCGCGCACCGGTGATTACAATGAATTACAGGAATTTGTACAAAATTTATTTCAGTTTTCAGCCGCCAGCCAAGAACAGGCTACGATAATGATAGCTAACGGCACGGCCGTACCGGGGCTGGCGGAAAGCACGGCCCGTGAGTTAACGTCGCGAGGTTTAAAAGTATCTTCGTTTGGTAACGCTGATAACAAAAATTACCCCACCACCTTGCTGCATGATTTAAGCGCCGGCAAAACCGCCACCCGCGAAGCGATTATGTCAATCTTGAAATTGTCCGAGGCGCTAACCACTAGTCCTAATTTTGATGCCCCAGCCGATTTTGTAATCATTTTAGGACAAGATAGTATTTAATAAAATTAAAAATGCAAAATTATTTTTATTTTTGATTTTTAAACTTTTAATTTTTTTATGTATCATCCTTTAGTAGCTATCGTGGGCCGAGCTAATGTTGGCAAGTCCACGCTATTTAATCGGTTAGTATCGGCGCCCTTAGCTATTACCGATGCCCAAGCCGGCACTACCCGTGACACTAATATTACGCACTTAGAATGGCGGGGCAGGGATTTTTGGCTGGCCGACAGCGCCGGGCTGGAAGCCGTCACCGAACACTCATCGCTAAAACAATCCATCGCGGCGCAGCATAAAAAGCTGATGGCCGAGGCGCAAGTCTTGCTTTGGCTTATTGACGGACAAGTAAATTTAACTCCCACCGATCGTCGTATTGCCCGACTGCTAAAACCCCACTGGTCTAAAGTGCGGCTAGTGGTGAATAAAGTTGACAACCCGACCATCCGCCGGAAATTTTCCGGTCAAAAAATTCTCGGTTTGCCAACCAGTTTAGTTTCCGGCAAAAACGGCGCCGGCGCCGGCGACTTGTTAGACGATATTATAAATACTCTAAACACCTCCGCCACCGTTCCCGCCGCCATTTCGATTGTGCTGGCGGGTAAACCCAATGTCGGTAAGTCTTCTCTAGTTAATGCCATATTAGGGGAAGAGCGATCCTTAGTCGACGCCACTCCTCATACCACACGGGACAGTCAGCGCAGTTGGGTTACTCGACAGCAAGTAAGTTGGTGTTTAGTTGACACCGCCGGCATTCGCCGTCAGGCGGGCGCGGCATCAGCTGTGGAATCAAAAAGTGTCCGTCAAACTTTAGACAATCTCAATAAAGGTCAGGTCATTTTTTTGGTTCTTGATGCCGGGTCTAACTTTACCTGGCAAGACCAACGTTTAGGTGAATTGGTGGAGGCCGCTGGCAAACCGGCCATTATTTTATTAAACAAAATAGATTTAGTAACTAAAACAGCTTTGACGGATAAAAAATTATCCGACCAGATTAGCCGTTGGCTGCCTATGCTGGGGTGGGCGAAAATAAAATTTGTTTCGGCCCTCAAGCCGGAGGGTCTTAATGCCATTTTAGCCGAGGCTCAAGAATTATATGAACTGTGGCAGTATAAAATTTCCGAAGCTCAGGAGGAAAAAATTTGGAACCGGCTACCTAAAAGTTTTGGCTCCAACCAAATACGGCTCGTAAAATTTTCGCAAACGCGTACCGCCCCCCCGGGGTTTGACGTGGTGCTGGGCACCCGCTTGCCGATACCGGAAGCTTTACGGCACATAATTGTTAAAATAATTCGACGCGAGCTGCCAATTTTAAAGCATACACCCCTGCGGGTAGCCTTAAGACGCAAATCCGGAGTATAATATAAATAGCCAGAAACAAGAGTATATGAGATTAATCGTTGGTCTGGGGAACCCCGGAACTAAATATGCTGGTACACGCCATAACTTAGGTAACGTGGCGGTGAGACTTTTGGCGCGCGCCCATGCCCCCACCGAGGGCATAAAGTGGGATAACTGGCAAAATCAAGCCTGGGTCTACAAAATAACCGTTCGTGACACCGAAGCGCGTTTAGTGCTGCCGACATGTTTTATGAATGAATCGGGACCGGTGGTTCAAAAATTACTGCATTTTTACAAAGTGGAATTAAAGGATTTATGGATCGTGCACGATGATGTGGATTTACCTTTTGGCGCCATTAGATTATCCTGGCAATCCTCCTCGGCTGGCCATCACGGGGTGGATAGTATTATTGAATCATTGGCAACCAACGAATTTTGGCGGTGGCGCCTGGGCGTGGGACGGCCGGGTGAAGATATGCCCACCGACAAATACGTTCTACAAGCTTTTACCGACTCGGAGCTTACCCATTTACCCGATTTCTTAAGTCAAGTTGTTACCAAATTAAAAACCGCGCTGGCCCAAGGTCTGCACTCATCGGTTCAGCGCAAATAAAAAACCCCCCGATGTATATCGGGGGGCAACCTTAATTACCCACTATCTTCTACTTACTAGCGATAAGGTCACCTAGAAAACCAGCTAACCTTAGCTTTGCGGGCCATCTCTCAATAAGGAGGGGTCACGAGAAATAACCACTAGTAAGTAGGAGGCAATAGGCTAATTTAAAAGGCTTATTTGTTTTAGTAGGACTACCTTAGCAAAACTTTCCTTATCCGTCAATACTAATCGTGACTCGAGACACTAAACCAATTATCGCGCTAAGTAAAGAGCTAAAAGCGGCTTTGGCCGACCATTTTAGTAATAATAAAATGGTCAGTTTAAAGATACCTTTCAACTTAACCGCCCTGACTTATTTAGCCATGCATTTAGACACCGCCCAATTTCCCGATGGTCAATGGTGGTTTTTAAATAACCATAAAGAAAAGGATCAGGCCTTAAGTTTGTTAAAATTCTGGCAGCAGCAGCTGCGCCAATCTTTGGCTAGCGTTACTTATCCCGAATCATTTTTTAAATTTCAAACCCTACCCCAACCGCGGGGCTGGTTATTGGGGTCGAGTGACCACCTAAGCCTACCCTTACCCACACCGGAACAGCTGGCCAGTTATATTATTAAGCTAAACCAGGGCGACAAACAAAACCCTTTATCTTTACTTAAATTGCTAGATAAAATCGGCTACCAACCTGGACCGTTACCCGATGCTGGGGGTTGGTATTTAAAGCGGGGCGGTTTGGTGGATTTGGTAGTAACACCCGATGAAACTTATCATCTAGAATTTACTGGCAATATCATTACGTCGATCAAAAAAACCGCGCCCATAACCGGCGAGTTGCAAACGGCCGCCGAGCTTGCCATTCCACCGCTAACTTTAAAACCAACCATCAGTGTAACCGCCGCCGACTACCTAACACCCCCAACCTTGTTATTTTGTCCACCGGACGATTTAGTTAACCACAAAACTAAAACTTACAAATTATTAAGCGATCCATTTCATACCGGACAGGCCTGGCTTGAGTCAACGCCTTTGTTTGGCGGGCGCTGGGAAGACATTCGCGCTTTTATTAAACAAGAACGGGCAGCGGGCAACTCGGTTTGCATATATACGGCCGAACCTATAAGAACCAAACGCTATTTAGAAACTTTAGCCAAGTCAACTACTGTTATACCGGTGGATAGCGACCTGTCGCCGCTGCTGCAGGGTTTCCGCAACCAACTAGCCCAGGCCACTTTTTTAACTGATCATAACATCGCCTGGCAGCAAAAAACTTATGGCACGGCCTATGTTTATTTACCGCTGGATAAATTAAAGCGCGGTGATTATTTGGTCCACGTTGATCATGGTATTGGCAAGTTTGTAAGCCTAACGGCCGAGGCGGTGGTGGGCAAAAAACATGACTACTTTTTAATTGAATATTCTGATAACGACAAGCTGTTTGTGCCGGTAGAAAATGCCGATCGCCTATCGCGCTATATTGGCCAACCCCACCCCAAACTGCATCGCTTGCACGGTACTAGCTGGTATCAGGTAACCAAACGGGTCAAGGCCGAGGCGGGTAAAGCCGCCAAAGAACTGCTAGAACTTTACGCCAAACGATCGGTGGCTAAATTAAAACCCTGGCAACGCTACGCCGATGAACAAAAAATGGCGGCGAGCTTTCCTTGGCCCCTAACTTCGGACCAACTAAAAGCCTGGGCCGAGATATCAGCCGATTTAGAGCGCGAAACCCCCATGGACCGGTTAATTTGCGGCGATGTGGGTTTTGGCAAAACTGAACTGGCGGTGCGCGCCAGTTTCCGCGCCGCCCTCAACCAAAAACAAGTCGCGCTGTTAGCCCCCACCACCATCTTAGCCCAACAGCATTATGATACCTTTACCAAGCGATTTAAATCGTGGCCGATTAAAATTGAACTGCTAAGCCGCGTGCAAGATGCGTCAGTAGCTAAAAAAATTGTGGCCCGGGTAGCCGCCGGGGACGTCGATATTGTTATTGGCACACATCGACTATTATCCAAGGATATTTCCATTCCCAAGTTAGGGCTGTTAATTGTCGATGAGGAACAGCGCTTTGGCGTTAAGCAAAAAGAAATTTTAAAAAAACTTAAACCTAATTTGCACGTATTGTCCTTATCGGCCACCCCCATCCCCCGTACTTTACACATTACTTTATCAGACCTTAGAGATTTAAGTTTAATCACCACGCCGCCGTGGGGACGCAAACCGATTATGACCACGTTTAGCCCCCGTGACGATAAATTAATTCGCACCGCCATAACCTCCGAACTTACCCGCGGCGGGCAAATTTATTATCTAGTTAACCGCATTATCAAAATCCCTGCCGCCCAAGCTCGTTTATATAAGCTGCTGCCTAAATTAAAAATCGGCGTGGCGCATGGCCGTCTGCCTGAAAAAGACTTAACGCAAATAATGCACGACTTTGATACCCAAAAAATCAATCTGTTACTGGCCACCACCATTATTGAAAACGGTTTGGATTTACCTAACGTCAATACCTTAATTGTGGAAGAATCAGAAAACTTTGGTTTATCCGATTTATATCAACTGCGCGGTCGGGTCGGCCGCAACGACAAGCAAGCCTTTGCTTATTTCTTTTTTAATCATCAAACTTCCACCCCGATGGCGCGAAAACGACTGGCGGTTTTGGCCGAAGCTAAAGAATTAGGGTCAGGCTTACAAGTGGCCCTGAAAGATATGGAATTGCGCGGTGCCGGTTCAATTTTAGGCACTGAACAGCATGGGCAAATTGCCGCGGTCGGGCTTCATTTATATAGCCGACTAATTGCCCAAGCTATTGCCGAGTTAAAAACCGGCGAAGTATTACCCGAGATACCCGAAGTCACCTTACGGCTGCCTTTGGAGGGGCGCATTGATCCGGAACTGGTGCCGGATGAATCGGCTCGCATAAAACTGTATCACAAATTGGCTAATATACGCAGCCGCGATGAACTTAAAGCTTTCCCCGAAGCCTTATTAGGACGCGAGTTAACTTCTAAAACCAGTGACCAGCTACTTAATAACCTCTTGACTGTATTAGAGTTAAAATTGTTAGCGGAAAACGCTCGTCTAACTTCGGTTAGCTGCCATGTGGAAGGCACGGTCGGGCATTTTGAAATTGTGTTTATGCGTCAAACAACCGCCGAGTCACTGGCGCAACTTTTAACCACCGATGATTCATGGAAATTTTCTACCGATGTTTTGCGGGCTGACCATCCGGTCGATGACGTCAGTTGGATAAATTGGCTGCGCACTAGTTTGGAACTTTTGGGTAAATAACCTATGGAAGCCCCCGAAGACTTAGCGTACTGGATAGCTTGGCATCGGTCACCCAAAATGGGCGCCACGCGTTTTGCGCATTTACGGCGCGCTTTTCCGTCGCTTAAAGACGCCTGGCACGCTAAAGCCATAGACTTAAAGCAAATTGGTTTTGATGATAATTTAGTGCAAGAGTTAATTTTGCATCGCCAGCAAACTAATATTGAAAAATCCTGGCAGCAAATAAATGAGTTAAATTTAAATGTCGTCACGGTGGCTGATGATAACTACCCTAACCTGCTTAAACAAATTAGTGACCCGCCGCCGCTGCTATACTACCGCGGCAACTGGTCATGCCTGGATTATCCGGCTCTGGCCGCCGTCGGCTCGCGGCAAATAACTAGTTATGGCCAACAAGCCGTGGCCAAACTTATACCGGCCCTGGCCCAAAGCGGCCTGACTATTGTTTCGGGCTTGGCCTATGGTGTAGATGCCGCTTGTCACCAAGCTACCTTACAAGCTGGCGGCAAAACCGCTGGCGTGCTGGCTTGCGGCTTAGATCAAATTTACCCAGCCGCTAACCGCTATTTAGCCCAAAAAATTATTGACTCGGGCGGCTTACTGTTAACTGAATTTCCACCTGGAGTTATGCCGCTGACACACCACTTTCCTTTGCGCAATCGCATTATTGCCGGCCTCTGCCGCGCCACCTTGGTTATTGAAGCCGCCGCCGTGTCCGGTGCCTTGATAACGGCTAAATTAGCTTTGGAATATAACCGTGAGGTGTTTGCCGTGCCGGGTAATATCAATGCCCCTGGTTCGGTGGGCACTAATGAGCTGATTAAACTGGGAGCGATGCCGGCTTTAACTGCTGACGATATATTATCAGCTTATAATTTAACGGCCGCTACTCCGGCGCAAGCTCGCCCGACACTAGATAAACTGTCGGAACAAATATTAAAGTTAATTGTCGACGAGCCGCTGCATTCCGACGATATTGCCCGCGCGCTTAGCTTGCCGGCTGGTGATATTATCGCCAAACTTACTTTGCTAGAAGTAGCCGGCTTAATAAAAGATTCGGGCCAGCAAAAATTTATTGCCCTGGAATAATATTTGCCTTTTTTTATTGGTTTGTGGTATAAACAAAACTGTTACTTAGTCAAGCGCGCTTAGGTAACCCCA
>DOPF01000079.1 GCA_003512705.1 Patescibacteria group bacterium | reverse complement strand
GAGGTAGACCTCGTGAGACGCAGTTGGAACCAATTAGTGAAGGAGTTGATGGTTTGGCATCAATTACGGGAGGGGAAAATAATTTCTATTTGAGAGCAAATTAAAGTGGTTAACCTTAGTATTTTTTACAATAAGCCCGCAACCTAGACCCCCATAAATTTTTTGAGTTGACGTGATAATGGCTACTATCTATACTGTCCGTGCATCTTATGAAAGTCAAAGTACTCAAACAAAGGGATAGTATAGCGTGCGGACCAACCTGTATACGAATGATTTCGAAATACTTTGGTCTCACTTTTGGCGTAAAAAAAATTGCATCAGTATCAAAATATAAGAAACGGGGTGGCCTTAGCAACATTCAGTTTGTTGATGCCATAAAAACACTTGGGCTTAAAGTAGTGATTAAAGCGGGGGCCGCCTGGAATGACTTAAAAAAGTATAACAACAAAGACTCTGTTATAGTCCTATCTTGGATGCTTAAGGGTTATATTGGGCATTTCAGTATTCTGGACAAGGTTACAAAGACGCATATTTTTTTAGCTGACCCTGAGGCAGGTAGAATTATTAAATTACCCAAACTCGTCTTCTTGAGGCTGTGGTTCGATTACGATGAACTGTGGTACCCGCTAAAAAATATCGACATTCAATTGCGCTGGATGGCTGTTATCTCTAAAACCATCAATCATTTCAAAGAGTAGCGGCGAAGATTTTAGAATAATAAAAAAGGGGTGCATGTTGGGCACCCCGGTTTAACCTTGTTCTCTCTTCTCGATTTCAGCGAGAAGTAGAATTATTATACTATTTGCTAACGCACAAGTTTGGTCCCTATTATCCATCATTGGGTTTACTTCTACAAGATCAAACCCAAGTATAGTTACTCGTGCAGTAATCAAGGACAACAACTTGTATAACGTTTCAGTTCTCATTCCAAAGGGGATAGCTGTACCCGTACCAGGCGCGTATGAAGGGTCAAGTACATCGATATCCAGGCTAAGGTAATAATTGACCCCAGTATCAAGCTGGGCAACGGCTTGCCGAAGATCGTTATCAGTCGTTAATTGTTGCATCGGAAAAAGCGAATAATTTTTATCTATGCGCTTTTTACCAATTATCCCTCTAATCCCATATTGATAAAGGTGATCAACAAGATTTTCCTCTAAAATACGAGTGAAAACATTGCCGTGATTATTAGGGATACCTGGTAGCAGATCCGCAAGGTCGGTATGGGCATCGATATGTATGACGCCGATGCGGCCGTATCTTTTCTTGAAGGATCTTATTAGAGCATAGCTACAAGAATGATCACCCCCAATAATAACTGGGAAGCCTCCTTTTCGAAGAATTTGGTCAACTATTTTACCAAGACGATCAAATAATTGATCGAACCCTTCCCCAACCTGGAGAATTACATTACCTACATCAACGAATTTCCTACCTTCAAACACGTGGCGATTATGTTCAATTGAGAACCAGCCCCGCGCCGCGCCGGTGAATATATCCGCATGATACTCAAAAGTGTCTGAAGAAAGCTCCCGCATGCGCTCCGGCGCAAAACGTGCTCCCGGAAACCCTGTCGTGCCAAGATCAAAAGGTACACCCAAGAAAACAATCTGATCCTTTTGTATTGATTTTAGACCAACACTTGGACAGCTGAGAAAGGTCTTCCTGGTACCCTGAACCAGTGCCTTGTTTGTTAGAGCCAATATTGATGGCCCCCGCGAAGCATCGATTTCTGGGTATGGCACCAAGAACTTACTTCGACGTAAAGAGGTTAGGAATGACCGTAACTGAGCTACTTCACGAGGTTTGATTCTTACATACCCGAGAGCTTCATTAATTGTGTGTGGCTCTTTAAAGTAACTCAGGAGCTTTAGAACTTCATCAGTTGCCTCGAAGCGTTCCCCCGAGAGAGTGTTTTGTATAATCCCACCGGTGGGGTCTAATGATATCAGAAATTTAGATACGATATACTTCACCTCGTTCTCCTTTCTGTTTTTTTGACACCACATAAATTACATTGTGGATGTCTTGGTATTCGAGTACGAATCAACGATAAGGAATTAAAATCTAACTCAGCCTTACAATTGATCATACTGGGTTGAGTGTATCCGGTTAACACTTTTATAGCTTCAAGCGCGTGCACGTTTGCTGTAATCGAAGCGATTGGAGCAAGAGTTCCACCCTCCTCGGAAACATGGGTAATGATTAGTGATTTGAAGCCGCTGAGACGCTTTTCGTACGACTTGCCAGAAATGTAGCATCCCCAGCAAGATGTCTTGTAGGGAATTACCGTTTGCCCAACGAAACTTAAATGACCGTCGTAACCACCACAAAGTATATGTGGTATTTTTAACGCGAAGCAAGCCTGCGAAATAATATCGTTGGTTATTGAGATGTCGGGCTGATCAGCACAATTAATAACCAGATCGGCATTTCTAATAATCGGTATTAATTGTTTGGCGGAAATAATCTTCCTTTCCAACCCAATAATTTTGACCTCACTATTAGTGAGTCGCAATTTTTGAGCCGCAGCTTTAACCTTCTTCCTTCCAAGATCACGTTCTTGGTAAAGTGTCTGCCGAGGGAGGTTCGATGCCGTAACCTTGTCAGGATCTATCAGGATAAATTCCCCGACGCCAGACCTGGTTAGGCTTTCAGCAACCCAACTTCCTATACCCCCGAGTCCGAGAATAACGACTTGGGAAGTTCCCAGCTTTTTTTGAAAGGTTTCCCTTGTCGATGTATTTGTCTCAAAGCTAGCGAAGAAGTTAAGCTGACGACGATATCTAGGAACACTGCGACGTTTGGAATGACTGACACTCTCAACGATGCGCTCCTTTTCTAGGTAAGCCACAAAAGCCGATAGTTCTTCATTGGATACGCCGCATCTAGGGGCAATATCCTTAAGTTTGAGTTTTCCATTCAGCAGCTTAAAACATCTCAAGCTTAAAGTATTTAGCTTGAAAGATATAAGAAGACGGCTACTTTGGAAAAGACAAGCCAGGGTAATTTTTCCTCTCCTTCCCCGCCGAACAAATGTGGAGACGCAATTTCTGACTGTGTATATGTTATTTAACATTTTTGACCCCTTCAAAATTTATACTGAGGCAGGTCGTACGGACCCGCCTCAGTATTTATTACTGGGCTATGCCCGAGGTCGATGGAGTGTACGGAAACCCACTTGATCGACCTTGACTCCAAGCTTCTTGATCTGAAGCTTGGCGGGTTTGATCTTCATCCTTATCACCTCCTTTCTGTTTTTTTGCTACCCCCAAATAGGCTAGTTTAAATTGTAAAAGGACACTCATAAAGTCTGCTATACGTTCGGAACCTTACATTAATTATTAATATTTGTCAATCCTGTGTGGCTTCCTCGCCATAGGCTGATCGGCAAGTGACGACACCTGGTGGAGTTACTAAATTCTAACAAAAAGGAGGCCCGAATTTACTGAGGAAGGGATGATATTTATAATTTTGGGCAACAGGCGGTCAACGTCGCTGGTTTAATTTCTACCCTAAAAAAGAAAAGAACCGTAGTTACGGCCTTTTCTAATCAACAGAGTATGGTAGCCCCAGGGGGAATCGAACCCCCATTCCCACATTGTCGTCCCTTCGGGAGATCACCCGTAGGGTGAAAAGCGATTTTCGTTCACTTTTTTACCGCTACCGGGAATCGAACCCGGATTACCAGGATGAAAACCTGGCGTCCTAACCATTAGACGATAGCGGCATGCATGGTTTTAATATTTATTTATTTTCAAGTGGCCTAAATTCTACTGAAACAGACTAGACCCCGTAGAATCTGCCATAGGCAGATCGACGGGGCGTAGCGATAGCGGCATGAATATCAGTCGAATTGTAGTAGGTTTTTTGGTTTAGGTCAATACCCTGTAGTTTGGTGGCACAACCAAATACTGTTATAATAATCTAAGATTAGTATAAACTCCCTAACACCAATGGCCAAATTTTCATTATTTAAAACCAAAACCGACACCGAGGCGCAGGAAGTGCCGACGGTTCGGGATACCCAAATAGAGGATGAGTGGTTAGAAGAGGGCTACGAGGGGCAATTGTCGGTAGATGTTTATCAAACCGATGAGGCAGTGGTTATAAAGTCCACCATTGCCGGAGTTAAGCCCGAAGATTTAGATGTAACTATTAATAATGATTTGGTGACTATACGCGGCGAACGGCGGCAAGAAGATGAAGTTCGCCCCGACGATTATTTTTATCAAGAATGCTATTGGGGCGGTTTTTCTAGGTCAATTATTTTGCCGGTTGAAGTTAAGGCCGAGGCGGCTGAAGCCACTTTAAAAAACGGCGTTCTGACTTTAATTTTACCCAAATCCGAAAAGGGAAAGACTGTGGCGGTGGAAATTGAAGATCAAACCGATGAAGAGTAATTAATATGGGCACGGGCTTAGCCGCTGTAGTTGACCGCTGGGAAGGCGATGGCGCGGTAATTAGAACTACCGATGGGCAAGAATTATTTATTCATAAGTCGCAGCTCCCCACCGGCACTCGTGAGGGGGTGGTGTTGCAAATTACTTTTACGGCCAATAAATCGGCCACGGATAAAAGAAATAAAGCCGCCCGTCATTTATTATCAAACATCAAAGGCAAAATATGACAACGGCCCGTAAAGAAACAAATAAATACCTGCGTCGGTTTAAAACAATTTGGATGTCGGCGGTGGTTTTATTGGTGGTTTTGTTTGTGCTGCCGCTTATTTATAATGTCGCTTACGCCGGTAAAATTTATCCCGGAGTTAAGCTTGGCACATTAAACGTTGGCCGTTTGTCACCCGACGAGGCTGAAGCTGCCTTGCGGGTGGCGTGGGATAAAGTGGCTCAAACTGGTTGGCCGATTGAACTTGGTGACGGGCGAAAAATTACTCTGCCCGCCACAGTAACGTCGGCCGGTGACATCGATTTAACTTACAGTCTGGTGGCGGTTGAGGTTGATAACACAATTTATGAAGCAGCGAGTTGGCCGGCTGGGCGTAATATATTGGTAAGGTTATGGGGCCCACTGTGGGCGCGGCTGGGCGGTATTAATATTGAGCTTAAAAAAAATATTGAAACTGATCGGGTGATAGCGTTTATAAGAGAAAATTTTGCCGGATTAGAGCAATTACCGCAACCAGCTGATTTCGCGCTGGACGCGGCCGGTAACTTACAGGTGGTTTCCGAAAAGACGGGTACGGTAATAAATCGAGAACCGTTTTTTTCCGCCCTATACCAGCGGGTAAATAATTTTTCTAATGAGCCCATAACTTTGGAAGTTAAAACACAGGTTCCCTCGGTTACCGAACTAATGGTCGGTAAGTTATTACCCCAGGCCAAGGCCTTGCAAATTAATAAAACTATTACCTTGACGGATGAAGATAAAACCTGGGAACTTAAACCGGAAACATGGCAGGCCTGGATTGGGGTTGAATCAGTCGCTGGGCAATTACAGGCGACGTTAACTACAGTTAAAGCGCAGGCTTACTTGGACACGCTAGCCAAAACCGTCAATAAGGCTGCCCAAGATGCCAAGTTTGATATCCAAGACGGTCGCGTTAAGCAGTTTCAATCCAGCCAAACTGGACGTACCTTACAAGCTGCCGCCACTCTGGAGGTGATTAATCAAGCCGCGCGCTCCAGCGACACTAACAACATGTCTTTAGTCATAACTACTGAAGAACCGACTGTAACCACTGGTGAGGCTAATGATTTAGGGATCACGGAAATAATAGGCGTTGGTACATCTAATTTTTCCGGCAGTCCTAAAAATCGCCGCCATAATATAAAAGTCGGAGCGGATACTTTAAACGGCATTTTAATTAAGCCGGATGAGGAATTTTCTTTACTCAAAGCTTTGGGACCCGTGGATGGTGAACATGGATATTTACAAGAACTAGTAATTAAGGGCAATAAAACGATCCCTGAATATGGTGGCGGCCTGTGCCAAATCGGGACTACGACGTTTCGGGCGGCCTTGGCCTCGGGCTTGCCGATTGTGGAGCGGCGCAATCATTCTTATCGGGTGGTTTATTATGAACCAGCTGGCACTGACGCCACTATTTACGACCCCAAACCCGACTTTCGGTTTAAAAATGACACTGGACGAGCAATTTTAATACAAACTAAAATTCAGGGTGATGATTTAATTTTTGAATTTTGGGGCACTAAAGATGGTAGGCGGGTGGAGCAAACGCCGCCCCGAATTTTCAATATTACCGCCCCGCCACCAAGCAAAATTGTGGAAACCGAAGATTTACCAGTAGGCGAAAAGCGCTGTACGGAGCGCGCTCATAATGGCGCCGACGCCGAGTTTACTTATACCGTCACTTACCCGAGTGGCGAGGTCAAGCAAGAAGTTTTTAAAAGCCATTACATACCTTGGCAAGAAGTATGTTTAGTTGGTGTACCTAAAGGCACTTTACAACAAGTTACCGAAGATGGATCTGTCTTACCGACAGCTGATACACAAGGACAAGCCGGAAACTAAAGTTCAAATATCAAAGCTCAAATGTCAAATCAAATCCAAAGCCTAAAGAAATAAAGTATTTGTCATTTGGATTTTGAAATTTGGATTTAAAAAGATACCCCTAGAGGGGGTGGCAA
>DOPF01000076.1 GCA_003512705.1 Patescibacteria group bacterium | reverse complement strand
TTCCCCAATGCTAAACATTGGGGCTTGTCGTCGAAGTGTCAATGCCTTTAAAAAGAACTCCTTTTTTAAATAAGCCAATTGCCATATACTAAATAAATAATATGATTATTTTGGGAATTGAAACATCTTGCGATGAAACCGCTTTAGCCGTGCTGCGTATAAATAATAGACGTTGCCAGGTGCTATCTAGCAACATTTCCTCCCAAACCGCCATACATAAAAAGTGGGGTGGGGTGGTGCCCGAACTAGCGGCCCGGCGTCACACCCAAGTAATTATCCCTCTACTTAAAAAAACTTTAGCCGAGGCCAAAACTCGCCTGGAAAAAATTGACGCTCTGGCTGTTACTGTCGGCCCAGGGCTTATTACTTCACTACAAGTCGGAGTAGAAACAGCCAAAACCGTAGCCTGGAGTTTAAGCAAGCCGCTTATACCAGTTAATCATATTTCTGGACACATTATTAGCTCGTTTCTAACCAGTGGCCAGTGGCGAGGAACTAGGAACAAGAGTACATTTCCAGTGGTCGCTTTGGTAGTTTCTGGCGGTCATACTGAATTATATTTAATAAAAAATCTAGGTCAGCAAAAATTACTAGGACGTACACTAGACGATGCCACTGGTGAAGCTTTTGATAAAGTGGCCAAAATGTTAAAACTCCCCTACCCAGGTGGACCACAAGTAGCTAAATTAGCTGCTTGTGGAAATCCAACAAAATTCAATTTTCCCCGCCCTATGATTAATAGTAATAATTTAAATTTTAGTTTTGCCGGCCTTAAAACCGCCGTACTCTATACTTTAAAAAAACTACCAGGAACCAAGAACGAGGAACTAGTGGCGAATATTTGCGCCTCTTTCCAGCAAGCGGCAATTGATGTTTTAGTTAAAAAAACAATTAAAGCAGCAACTACTAATAAAGCTAAAACTATTTTGTTGGGTGGGGGCGTTAGTGCTAATAAACTATTACGCAGCGAATTTAAAAAAGCCTCGGCCAATTTACCCAGAGTTAAACTTCTGATAAGCCCCCTAGAATTCACCGGTGACAATGCGGTTATGATTGCGGCGGCGGGGTACATTGAGGCTAAAAAAAGTGGACTTAAGGTTTTTAAAAATTCGTGGTCAAAAATTAATGCCGATGCTAATTGGGAATTGTGGTAGACCATTATTACTTGCCTAAACTTAATGACAATGATAATCTAGTAACACTCGACAATACAAAAAATAAGGAGCCAATAATGCAAAATATTAAAATCGTTAAACCGCTAAGCCTATGGGATTGTCCGGTCGGTATCAGCATAAGCCTCCAAGGTCTAATTTTACCAGCTACTCGCTCCGACACTGTATGGAACAATGACGGGCCAGGGCAACTTGATTATGTAAGTCAATCATGGAGACACGGCGAGTTCTACCGCATTACAACCACTGATGTAGAATCAGCCTTATTTAACCGTATGATGGACAATGAAGGGGGTGTATACACCAACAATCCCTTACTACGCTCGGCTTTCAGATGGTTCAACAATCTGAACCTTTGGTTAGAAAAGGTGGGTATGCGATATCCGTCGCTGATTATCAGTATCAAAGAAGCTGACCCGGCCTAGTCAATAAACTTTGGCACGAATCATTACTTGAGAGGGCCCAGCCAACCCTCTCTTCTTTTTTTGTTAAGTAAATAATAGTACAATCCTAATATGAGCGCTGATAGAATTATAACTAACTCAACTACCCAAACAAAAAAAATGGGTAAAAAATTAGCGCAGACCCTTAAAGACAACGAGATTTTAATTTTGGTCGGTGAATTAGGTAGTGGCAAGACTACTTTTGTAAAAGGTTTGGCTAAAGGATTAGGTGTTGATGCTAATATAACCAGCCCCACTTTTGTTTTGTTTAAAGTGTATAAAGCGCATAAGGGGAAAATTAAGCAACTGGTGCACGCTGATTGTTATCGCGTACCAGGCAAAGAATTTTCTAAAATCGGGCTAGCTGAATATATGGCCGACCCCCACACTATTACCGCTATAGAATGGGGAGAAAAATTACCTAAATTACCTCGTAGTACAAAAAAAATATTTTTCACTTACGGTAAAAAAAGAAATGAACGCTCTATCAATATAACAAGATAACATATTAACAATTTAACAAACAGCTTCTTGTCATTGCGAGCGTTAGCGAAGCAATCTCCATAAAAAAGGACTGGATTGCCACGTCGCTAAAGCTCCTCACAATGACAGTTAGTTGATACAAACTAACGAATTTCTTATTAAAATCGCTGGACGAGAAATGTTAATTGCTAGAATGTTAGAATGTTATAGTGTTACTATGTTAGAATGTATATATGCCCGGTAATACAACTTCGCTTAAGCTCACACCGGCAAAAAGCTAGTCACGACAAAAAATATGACATTCCAATTTTTATCTAACAATTCGACTATTTACTTTGCTCGCTTATTTTTTTGCCGAGCGAAGTTGATATACCGGGTATGAAAGAATTACCCAAAGCTTACGAGCCGGGAGAATACGAATCTAAAATCTACCAGACTTGGGAAAAGTCCGGCTGGTTTAATCCGGATAATTTACCTAATGCCAAAGAATCATTTAGTATGACACTCCCCCCACCCAACGCTACCGGGGTGTTGCATTTGGGACACGTGGTTATGTGCGCGGTTCAAGATTTACTAGCACGGTTTAACCGCATGCGCGGCAAAAAAGTATTGTGGCTTCCCGGGACAGATCACGCCGCCATCGCCACGCAAAATGTGGTAGAAAAACAATTATGGGAGGAAAGTAAAAAAACGCGGTTTGATTTTGGTCGTGACGAATTTGTTAAAAAAGTAAGTGATTTTGCTGATCGCTCACGGAGTACGATACAACAACAACTGCGCGCCACCGGTGCTTCGCTAGATTGGTCGCGGGAACGTTACACTTTAGACCAAGGGTCGTCTGAAGCCGTAAAAGAAATGTTTATACGAATGTATAATGACGGTTTAATTTACCGCGGCCACCGCATTGTAAATTGGTGTCATCGTTGTGGCACCACGTTGGCCGACGACGAGGTGGAATATAAGGAAAAACCAGGAATTTTTTATTATTTAAAATATGGACCAATTACCATTGGCACGGCGCGGCCCGAAACTAAAGTGTTAGATAAAGTAATAATTGTTCATCCGGACGATACCAGATACCAAGAATATATCGGGAAAGAATTTACCGTACCGTGGATAGATGGCGATGTAAAGGCTAAAGTCATTGCCGATAAAGTTGCCGAAATGGATACGGGCACCGGCGC
>DOPF01000048.1 GCA_003512705.1 Patescibacteria group bacterium | reverse complement strand
ATCGTGAAGTTTCAGCGTTTCGCGTCTAGCGGCTTCGGCAAAATCTTTGCCACTTGAGGCAAAAATGATGCCACGTGAGGAATTGATAATCATACCCTGGCCGCGGCTGTCCTGCCCCGCAGTTACCACCTGTTCCACCTGCTGCTCCATCGGAACGTCCTTCTGCTGAAAACCAACGCCAGGAATCAAAAGTGGCATATCGCCGACGATTGCCCGAATCTCCTTCAGTTCCCCAGGGTAAGTTGCCCCAACAACCAAGGCACAGTTACCGTGTGCATTCCAGTGCTGACTTACGCGATAAGCTACATGATTTCGAAAGGGTGTATTTGCGCATTTTTCAAGAGAAAAACTACACTTAACTCCGGTAGTGAGCCGACTCGTAAGATATTCCAATTCATCTCCCTTGATGTGGACCTCGAGGTCCTGAAACTCGCCCGCGCCCGGATTGGATGTGCGGCAGAGCACGATGATGCCCTTATCCTTCATATCAAGAAATGGCTGAAGCGCTTCGGCACCGAGATACGGATGCACCGTGATCGCGTCCGCACGCAGAAAGCCAAAAGCAGCACCCACGTAGCCTTTGTTGGTATTGCCGATATCGGCGCGCTTGGCGTCGAGAATAACCGGAACATCGGGAGCAATGGCGTGGATGTCAACAATAGTGCGTTGCAAAGCGCCAATACCCTCCGCGCCGTGTGCTTCATAGAACGCGGTGTTTGGTTTGTAAGCGCACACAATATCCTTCGTCGCTTCCACGATAGCACGATTGAAGGCAACAATAGTGTTGCCTTCATGAACCTCGCACTCATTACCGCCTTGCCATACCGCGCTAGGAATCTTGCTGAATTCGCTATCTAGCCCTACACATACAAACTTCCCTTCGGCCCATTTGGCACGAAGTAAATCCATGAAATTCCTCATGGTGAAATCTCCAATTAAGTTGTGAAGAATACGGTTATTTTATTGGTTTTATTTGCCCCCACCTTATCACTAGCAAGATTAAAAAGCAAGCGTTAATAAAATAACCACATCAAAAAACTTTGAACCCATTCGCGCGAATGGGTTCAAAGTCCAGTGATAAGAAAAGGCATCAAAAACCCCGCTGTAGGTGGGGGCGGTTGTCATTGCGAGTCCCGATTGAAATCGGGACGAAGCAATCTAAAGATTACCGCGGCATCGGTCCGCGGCACACCTACTGTCATCGCGAGCGAAGCCCAGTCAGACTGGGTGAAGCGCGGCGATCTAAATAGATTGCTTCGTCGATCCGATGACCATCGGACCTCCTCGCAATGACAAAAAACCGAATTTAACGTTCACTTAACCGACTTTATTATCTTATCTACCACGCCGTACGCCTTGGCCTCTTCAGCAGTCATAAAAAAGTCGCGGTCGGTATCTTTTTCAATTTTCTGAAGTGATTGCCCAGTATGGCCACTTAAAATTCTGTTCAAACGCTCGTGAACCTTTAATATGTGTTGAGCTCGAATTTTAATATCAGTAGCTTGCCCCTCGGCCCCACCCATTACTTGGTGCAGCATTACCTCGGCATTGGGGAGTATAAACCGCTTACCCTTTGCGCCCGCGGCTAGTAGCACCGCTCCCATAGAAGCGGCAATACCAACGCAAATAGTAACCACATCGCATTTCACATATTGCATAGTGTCGTAAATCGCCAAGCCAGAAGTAACCACGCCGCCAGGCGAATTTACATAAAGCTTAATGTCTTTTTTAGGATCCTGACTTTCCAAAAATAAAAGCTGGGCAATGACTGTATTAGCCAAATTATCATCAATCGGATCTCCTAGAAAAATTATTCTTTCTTTTAAAAGTCGTGAGTAAATGTCATAGGCCCTTTCGCCCATTTGCGACTTTTCTACCACCATTGGTATCAAATTCATATTTTTCAGCATAGGATTAAGTAAACCCATTTTATACCTTTATCAACTTAAAATCAAGCTTACGTACAGTTAACACCTAACCCTTATTACGCCCTTTTAATAGTCCAGCCGCTGGGGGTTTCAACTAGCGAGCCCTTTACCGTAAACCCGGCGGCTTTTTTGTGCCCACCGCCGCCGTATTCGGCTGCCATGGCCGCCACATCCACATCATCGCGAGTAGTACGCAAACTACCCTTAACAGTTCCATCGGCCTGTTCTTTGAGTACTAACGCCGCCCGAAAACCTGATAAATCATTTAAAAAATTAGCAATGCCTTCTAATGCTTCTGTCCCAACTTTTAGTTCTTTCATGTCAGCTAAAGTAATAACCGTTGTTACTACATTTAAACTTTCGTTAACATAAAGTCTTTCTAACGCCCGACCCCATAGTTGTAAATCGGCTACGGATTTTGTCCGGGCGATTTTATCCAAAGTCTTAGCGGCGTTGGCGCCTTTAAGAAGTAAATCGGCGGCTGATTTTAGAGACAAGGCGGTGGTGCCGGGATTAGAAAAAGTTCCCGTATCGGTAAAGATGCCGGTTAAAAGGCAGGTGGCAATTTCCCGCGTTATCGTAAACTCCAACTGCTTAAAAAGCTCCAACAGTACCACGGCTGTAGCCGAGGCTTGTTTATCTAATATGTTAATATCGCCGTAGCCGGGGTTAGTAAAATGATGATCTGAATTAATAGTAGTTAAATCAATTGGTCGCGCTTTCCATTTATCCTCCAGGCCGGTCATGGCTATTTCAGCGGCGTCAACACAGAAAAGTACATCATAATTTTCCAGATTAATTTTACCCGCATTTGTAATGATTTTTTCGGTATGAGGTAAAAATTTAAATATCGCTGGCACTGGTCCAGGTAAAAAAATATCTGCCGGAACTTGCCATTGCTGTAAAGCCAAATAAGCAGCAATAGACGAGCCGGTAGCGTCACCGCAATCTTTGTGGCTAGTTATCAAAACCCGTCTGGCTGATTTAACTTTCTTAACTAATTTTTGTAATTCAAAACTATTAATCATAATTAGATTAACACTAAATCAAATCAGTCTACTATGGTTTAGTTTGACTGTCAAGCGCGCTTAGGTAACCCNNGCTTGTCGTCGAAGTGTCAACCCACCTTCGCCAAGGCTCCGGATGGGCAGGGAGACTTACATCGAGTTACAAAAATTTATGCTTGTCTCGCCCCGTATAATCGTAAGACTTTTACGGGGTCAACCCACCTTCGTTATCCAGCCGTCGTAGCCATAGGCTACTATAGCGGAGTCGGCAAACTACAGACGGGTTGACCACCCATAGCCTGTTTTGATTGCTTAATTATTAATCGCCTTTTAAATAGGGGGAGAAACTGGTGGCGTAGGGTGGTCAAGCAATTGCCCTAACCGATCAGCTCGCTCTTCAGTTTCATCTATAACAAAGTCTAGTTTAGGCACACGATATAAATGTAGTCGTTGGTTTAACTGATGGGTTATTTCCTTAAGCTGACCTCTGATGGCTTTAAAAACTTCCTGCCGGCGGGTAAACGGCAAAATACTTAACTTAACTTCGGCGGTTTCTAAATCGGCCGTCACCTTAATGGAACTCACCGACACCAAAGTTCCGGTCGGGGATTCCAACATCTTAACAACCAGCGTTCCTAACTCGTGCTGCAACAAGCTCTCAATTTGATAAAGTCGCCGCGGTTTGGCATCGCCGCCGTTAGCTGACGCGACGTTGTCTAATTTCTTCATGATAAATTTCAATCGGCTGCCCGATATCTACGGCGGCTTGGCCTTTTAATTTTAATCCACACTCCCCGCCCTGGGCCACCTCATTTACTTGTTCTTTACCTAACCTAACCTCTTCAACCAAGTACTCGCCACCGGCCGCGGCCGCGATAATTTTGCATTTGGTTCCCGGCTTTACCGAACCAACATTAATTTTAACCCCAATAATAGTATCTTTTTTGCCGCGACGGAAAATGGCTAATACTTTACCTTGGCCAATTTGGGTTCTAATCAGTTCCGGTTTCAGCAATACATTCAGTTGTTTTTTTACTTCATCTAATAAATCATAAATAACTGTATAGGTACCCACAAATATATTTTTCTCATTAGCTAATGATTTGGCCGGGGGGGTAGCCGACACCTGAAAACCCATAACCAAGGCATTAAGACCTTCGGCTTGAGCGATGTCTGTTTCAGTAATATTGCCAAGTCCCACTTTTACCACCTCTACACGCGCGTCCGGTGTGGATAGTTTTTCCATTGAACTTAATATGGCTTCACGGGATCCCAACACATCGGTTTTTAAAATTAAATGTACACCAGGTATATCATCTTTTTTCTTATCATCATCGTCAGTTTTGGAAACAACTACAGTTGGTAGGGCTGACTGGCGATGATAATTGGGTGTTTTTTTAAGAGACTGCCTGGCTTCTTTTTCAGAAACCACTTTGAAAATATCGCCGACTACTGGTTCTAATTTTAATCCCAAAATTTTGACCGGTGTGGATGGCTTGGCCTCGATAATATCTTTACCGCTAAAATTTTTCATAGCTCGCACCTTGCCACCGGCTCGGCCAGCAATAATACTATCACCACGACGCAAAGTGCCCGCCTGTACCAAGGCGGTGGCAACTGGCCCTTCACCTTTATCAATATGAGCTTCGATAATTGTTCCCACTGCTAACCGATTAGGGTTAGCTGTAAATTTTTCTAAATCCGCTAATAACAAAACCATTTCCAGCAGTGTGTCTAAACCAGTGCGCTGTTTGGCCGAAATCGGCACGCAAATAGTTTTACCGCCCCAATCTTCCGGTAATAAATTTAATTCGGCCAGCTGCTTTTTTAATTTTTCAATATCAGCATCGGCTTTATCTACTTTATTTATGGCAATCAAAAAAGGTAATTTTTCCCGCTGGGCTATTTCTAAGGCTTCAATGGTTTGCGGCTGAACGCCGTCGTCGGCGGCAATCACAATAATAGCTACATCAGCGAGCCTTCCCCCGCGCGACCGCATGGCCGCAAAAGCTTCGTGACCCGGTGTGTCTAAAAAAGTTATCAGACGATCCTTGGCTATAGCTTGATAAGCGCCAATGTGCTGGGTAATGGCCCCACTCTCACCTTCCGCCACATTGGTTTCTCTAATCGCGTCCAAGAGTTTAGTCTTGCCATGATCCACATGACCCATCACCACCACTACCGGCGGACGCGGTTTTAAGTCGGCCACTGAATCACCCTGTAATAATTCACCCAAATCTTTGGCTTGACCGGCTTCGGCCGCGGCCAAATCTTTTGATGTTTCTTGTGCTAAAGTAGTAAAACCCAAATCTTGGGCGATAATCGAGGCGGTTTCAAAATCGATTCGTTCGTTTATAGAAGCCATTACGCCATTTTTGAACAACTCACCAATAACAGTAGTTACGGGTAACTTTAAAATATCAGCCAGTTCCCGAGTGGTTAATATGGCTGGTAAAGATGCCGTTTTGGTTTTGGTAACCACTGGGGCAGCGCCTATTTTTTTTTCCACTACGACATAGCTGCTGTTGACCTTT
Organism: Patescibacteria group bacterium; assembly: GCA_003512705.1. Classification (GTDB taxonomy): domain Bacteria; phylum Patescibacteriota; class Patescibacteriia; order Veblenbacterales; family UBA10138; genus UBA10001. The sequence continues at coordinate 2,445 of DOPF01000048.1, read as the reverse complement.
TGTTCCTTTTTGGCAGTCCATAATTTTATTACTTTGGCCGCCACCCGGTCGTCAATTTTAATAGCCCGAAAACCAATATCAAAACCTAACCGCTGTAATTCTTCACGGAGTTGCGGCGTGGGCACTTTTAGGCGTCGAGCTAATTCGGTTATATTCATAACTTTAGAATCCAGAATCGAGAATTGGGAATTATGAATAGTTGTTCTTAAATTCCAGTATATATTCAATATTCTTGATTCATTATTCGTCATTCGGCACGGGTAGCCGTGCTTAAAGACTCGTTTCAGTATAATCTCTATTGACGATTAAGTCAATATTTGGTGTAATGAAAGACTTTGGCTAAGGAGCTTGACAGGGCCCAAATAACCAGCTAAGGTATGTTGATTATTTTATGTTATCTACCGAACAGCAACTTTTAGAGCTAATTAGCAAGGCTCGACATATTCTGGTTACTTTCGCTGCCCAGCGAGGCGGTGATGCGGTGGCTTCAGCCTTGGCGTTGGAGAATTTTTTAGAACAGCAAGGCAAACAAGTATCAATCATTTCTCATAACTGGCAGGCATCTGACCAGTTAAAATTTTTACCGGGCATTGATAAAATCCAAAATCAACTGCCAAGTTTACAGAAATTTGTTATCTCACTAAACGTAGCCGACTCTAAACTAAGAGATTTAAGTTATGATGTTCAGGGTGATCGGCTTCGTATTTACTTAACGCCTAAACATGGTAGTTTTAGCGCCGCCGATATTACCACCCGATCATCTAACTTTTTATATGATTTAATTTTTGTACTGGATTCCCCTGACCTGGAATCGCTTGGAGGGCTATATCAGAATAATACTGACTTTTTTTATCAAACTACGATTGTAAATATTGACCACGGCATCACCAATGAGCACTTTGGACAAATAAATATAGTGGATTTTAACGTAGCTTCCACGGCTGAATTGGTGCTAAAAATCATTAAAAGAATCAATCCCCAAGCGATTGACCAAAATACCGCCACTTGCCTATTTACTGGTTTAACAGTCGCTAGCAAAAGCTTTAAAGCCAATACCGTTACGCCAATTACCTTGGGTAACGCTAGCGAGTTGATTGCTTTAGGGGCCGAACGTGAAAAAGTAGTAACCAATTTATATCGCACCAAAACTTTACCCATGCTTAAGTTATGGGGTCGGGCGTTGGCGCGCATTCGCAGCGACTCGGCGCGCAAGCTGGTTTGGCTGCTGTTGCAACCAGATGATTTTATTAAAAGCGGTGCCGGGGAAAAAGACTTGCCGGGCGTAATCGACGAGGTAATATCGACTACACCCCAAGCGGCAGTAGTCATATTATTTTACGAACAAAAAGCTGGGCAGACTTCAGTGTTGATACAGTGTCTGCCTGGGCGCAATGCCTTAGAATTGTTAAAACCTTGGCAGCCGCAGGGTGATCAATTTTTAGCCAAAGCGCACTTGGCCGATCGTGGTTTATTGGAAGCCGAACAAGTTGTTATTGAACATTTGCGCCAAGTATTGCCGGAAAATATATCTTAAATTGTATAGTTAGATTGGGGTGACAATATCATCATTTTTTGTATATAATGAATCAGCTTTACTTGAGGCAGATAGCTTCACCCTACCTCTCGGCCATGAGCTCGAGGCCGAATGGCGGGTGATCTCCCCAAGGGACGACTTCGTNNAGGCCGAATGGCGGGTGATCTCCCGAAGGGTGGCAGTTTCCGCCCGAGGCGGATCGGCCTTGGGCCGAGGTTATCCCGCTACGCGGGACAGGGAGCAGGCGTCTTACCTGCCCGCCAACGGTCCTGAGCCGTAGGCGATGGCAGGCGGGTAAGCGTCCCGATTGATATCGGGATTCGAGTCGATATTAAGTAATCACTCTGTAATCTGTAAATAGAAGATTATTAACAATTGTATTGGGCATGTAGCTCAGTCGGTTAGAGCAGGCGTCTTATAAGCGCCAGGTCGATGGTTCGAGTCCATCCATGCCCACCATGATGAATTAAAAATTTAAAAATCAAAATGCAAAATTTTTACTTTTGATATTTACATTTTTCATTTACTATTAGGGCGGCTAGCTTCCGCCTGCGCCGTGGCTTCCACCTTCGCTAAAGCTTCGGCGGACGAGTCGGCGGACAGGCAGTTTCCACCCGAGGCGCCTGCCCGCCTCTGGAGGGGATCAGCCTTGGGCCGAGGTTACCCCGCTATGTGGGACCGGGAGCGCAACATTGACATTAAGTAATTATAAGGGCGCGTAGCTCAGTTGGTTAGAGTGCGTCGTTGACATCGACGAGGTCCCCAGTTCGAGTCTGGGCGCGCCCACCAGAATTATGTGAGATCACCCCGCCTTGGGCGGGGCGCCGCCTACCATTATCTCTTTACGCAAAAAATACCTAATTATGCTATACTTTAGGTAGTTTTTAAAAAACAAACAAGAAAGGGGGTGT
>DOPF01000050.1 GCA_003512705.1 Patescibacteria group bacterium | reverse complement strand
GGATAAAGCTTGATTAGCAAAACTTAAATCCATAACCGCGGCCGGGTGTCCTTCAGCCGCAGATAAATTAACCAAGCGACCTTCGGCCACTAAATACAGCGCCTTACCGTTCTTTAACTTATATTCAGTTAACTCGTGACGAACTAAAGTTTTTTGGCCAGATAATTTATCTAAATCCTTTATATTAATTTCCACATCAAAATGCCCAGCGTTGGCTAAAATGGCGCCATCAGGCATTAACTTAAGGTGATCGCTAGTAATAACATCGATATCACCGGTACAAGTAATAAATAATTCACCCAAGCTGGCCGCTTTTATTAGCGGCATAACTTGATAACCGTCCATAATGGCCTCCAGTGCCTTGGTGGCGTTAACTTCGGAAATAATGACACGGCAGCCCATACCTTTCAGCCTTAATGCCACTCCTCGCCCGCACCAGCCGTACCCAGCCACCACGGCAACTTTTCCAGCTAACAAAATGTTGGTGGCGCGTAATATACCATCGATGGTTGATTGACCAGTCCCATACTGATTATCAAACAAATGTTTACTTAAAGCATCGTTCACCGCCACAATTGGATATTTTAACTTGCCTGATTTGGCCAAAGCCCGTAAGCGAACAACACCGGTGGTAGTTTCTTCGGTGCCGCCCCAAATATTTTTTAATAACCGTTTGTTTTTTGAGTGAACTTGCGTTACCAAATCGGCTCCATCATCAACTGTCAAATTAGGCTTACTGGCCAAGCACTCGGCGATATTTTTGTAATACTCTTTAGAATTAACGCCGCGTTTAGCATAAACTTTAATTTTATAATCCGAGCGCAAACTTTGAGCGATATCGTCTTGGGTAGATAAGGGATTAGATGCGCACAGCGACAAGTCGGCCCCGCCACTTTTCAACACACGCGCCAAATTAGCTGTTTCCGCAGTCACATGAAGACAGGCCGCCACCCGCACACCAACCAACGGCGGATTAGTTTTAAACCGTTCAGCTAGTAAAGTAAGCACCGGCATTTGCCGCGCCGCCCATATAATTTTTTTTCTGCCTGATTCGCGGCTCATACGACCAAGGTTCTGATTTTTTTAACCGTGTCCTCTAATTCAGTGGGTTTTACTTCTTTGGCCGGCCATAGCCGCAAACCGTCATCGGCAAAACGAGGAATAATATGTAAATGCACATGGTTTACAACCTGCCCGGCCTGGGCACCGTTATTTAATGCCAAATTAAAGGCCGTGGCGCCCACCGCCTCCATAATACTAGGAGCAATTTTTTGGGTAATGGCCATTAAATTGGCCGCCACCTCTGGCGGCGCATTTACCAAATCTAGATAATGCTTTTTAGGCACCACCAAAGTATGGCCAACACTAACCGGATGAATATCTAAAAACGCCACCACATCTTCATCTTCATAAACTTTGTATTTAGGTAGAACTCCTTGAATAATTTTGCAAAAAATACAGTCAGACATAGTGTTTAAACCTTGGCCCAATCAAAATTAATGGTGGGATCGTTATAGGGAATTCTTTGTTCATCCAAATTGTTTTTATCATAGAGTTCAGTGGTGTGGTAAAAAAGCAATACTGGTTCTTGGCTTAAAACTTGGTAACCATGCGCCACGCCAGCCGGGATTAAAATTAATTTGTAATCATCTTGTCCGGCCATTATAATTTCGGTCTGGCCATGAGTCTTGGATTCCTGCCGCTGATCATAAAGTACGACTCGGGCCTTGCCGGTAGCTACAAACCAAAGATCGTCTTGTTTGCTGTGCCAATGCCAGGCTTTAATAGTGCCTGGATAAGTAACTGTAAAAACAGTCTGACCGAACTTGGTCATTAATTTATCATCGGCCCGCAAAACTTCCATTAAAAAACCGGGTTGGATTTTGGCCTCAGGAATGTCGGGGATATCTTTAAAAACTTTTAATTCTTTTACCACTACACCATCAATCATGATTTTGAAACTTAAATAAAACAAAGATAATTAAGCCAGCCGCCGGCGCTAATAAAGTGATTAGAAAATCTCCTAGCCCTTGCCAAATTATTAATGTTATTAGTATACCAGAAATTATCGCCACCAGCGAGTTGATGCGGCCAGTTTTAGCCCCTAAAATCAAGCCCAGCGCAACTAAAATTAGGGCCGCCAATAGCAGCCAATTTAAGTTCCAAATCGTGCTTACGAAGCCCGGCCTAGCCAAATCAGCTAGCCACAGAAGCCACCACGACAAAAGTAATGCCTCGCCCAGCGCCAAAATAAACGGCGGCATAAACCTGGCCACTTTAGCTGGTAACCAACGTTCCGCCACCGACGAGGTGGAACTTACTCTGACTGAAGGAACGGCTGGGTGTTCCTCTGCAGTGGGGCTAACCAGCGGGCGACCCATAATTTATAGCGATTAATAGTCTTATCATAAATCCATTGCCAATAAAATTCATGCCGAGTCATAATAACTTCGACGGCCATTAGTTCTACTGGCGCCGTCGCCAAATCGGGTGCTGATATAATAAATCGTTGACGATAACCAGGTGTGTAAGTAAATAATTCGGCCAGAACTGTGATGGCATTACCTTTTACTACTTGCGGCGGAAAATAATAGTTCCAGCCGGGCGCATCTTGAATTCCCACCCTCGCCCGTTCCGCGCCGGTTGTAAATATTAAAACTAGGCGCAACCTTTCTAACCGTAAGGGTAGACGTAAATCAAAATATACCGGCTCGGCCTGCAATTTAAAGCCATGGTCCGTGCGTTGTGTGCGGCCAACCGGCAGTAAATATTCAAACCAAGGCGTGCGAGTGGTAAAGTCAGATTTCACACTAATCGGGCTTATGCTAAAAAAATTTTGCCAAATGACGGGAGTAAAAAGCACTAGGGGGATAATAAATTTTAATGCCGACCACTTCATAAATTAACCAAATGATACTGATATAAACTATGCTCACCAATAGGTTGGAGCACCGGCTCAAGACTTAAATTATGCTCCGCCAGCTGGTTGTTGTAATAATCAAAATCGGCCGCTGGCCAAGTAATGTGAAAATTGTAAACCGGTACTTGAGCCCGCAGCAAGCGGCCGACCGACTCTAAGTCGCGCTCATTATACAAATCTACCATCACCTGCCGCTCGGGAAAAAAGAATTTATCTGTAATGCCCGTTACTATCACAGCATCGGCTGGCGTCACCGCCTGAACCTGCAAACTAGCATTTTCAAACCGCTTAATGTTTTGTTTTATTTTTATTAAACCTTCCTGCGACTCGGTCATAACTAATTGCCACGATAAAAAAATAAATACCCCCAATACCGCCGCCACTAAAGTTTTACCCCACCTTTTTTGCCACCACCACGCTAAGCCCTGCGCCGCCGGCAACAGCCACCACACCAGTAGTGGCAGCCAATAGCGCATGTAAGCCGTGCCCAGTGTAACGGCTGATGGATCAGGGTTATCGTGAAACAACCAACTCCCATATAAAACTATCAGCCACCCACTAGCCAAAAGCCACATAACCAAATACGACTGGGCTACCCGGGTAAGTTTAAACCAGTGGTAAAAACTAAAGGCCAGGCCGATTATGGCCAGCACCGCCCACCACCATTGCAGTTTGATTAAATAATGGTTTACATTTTGCCAAATATGTGCCGCATTTATGCCAAAAGGGATAATCAACTCCCGCAACAACGACAATGATTCATTTAAATTAACCCCCCACAAGTCTAGGCCGGTTCGGTAACCGACTGATAGGTATTGCCCGTAAATCTGCTTGTTAACCAGCAATACTGGTAAAAAGGCCACGATAGCACTTACGCCCGACAAAATTAAGGGGCCAATCCGTAAGGCTTTCCGATTTAAAATTAACCAGATGAACCACATGGCCGACAGCCAAAAAATTTCCGACGCGCGCACGCTTATGGCCAACCCAAAAACCAGTCCGGCGGCAATATACTGCCACACCCAGCCGGGCTTTAAAACTTTAAGAGATAAATAAAACTGCAACGCTAACAAATCAAAAAATAAAGCGTTGTGAAAAAACGACCGGGCATGGTAATACCAATAGGCCGGCAAACTGGCGACCAAGATGATAGCTATTACGGCGGCCCGCCAGCCGGACAACTCGCGCACGAATAAATAAATTGCCAAAAGCCCAACGATGGCAAACAAAGGCGATAAATATGGTAAGGTTGATTGGCCCAATACACGACCAATGAAACCAAAAATTAGAGGCAAACCCAAAAAACTTGCCGGAGCCATTTGCCCGTTAACAACCACCGTACTGCGCGGATGAACAATGTTATTGTCGGCCACTTGATTTAAGGGCGCCGGCTCGGTTATCGGCTGACCTTGGGCCAAGCGTAAAGAAAAGTAGGCATTGGCCATTTCATCGGGCGAATTGAAACGTTGGGGCAAACCAGCTGAAAAACTAGCGTACACCGCCACCGCCGCCAATATTATTATTAAGAGCATTGAACTTTCTAATTTTTTTATAGCTGTATCTAGCATGCCCCGTTATTATAGCAATAAACTAAGCTAATACCCCAGCCATAACTTGAAATGGTAAAGGTCGATGCGACTTTATCGTGTTAACGAGATGACTCCGAATATCAAGGCCAGCTGACTGTGGCATATTTTAAGACCACGCCGAACAACTGAAATTACACCCTTCCGAAGCCCACCCCCCTTCGCTAAGGCAATGGCAGGTACCCTCCCACCCTTTGCCGCCTGCTTACGCCTATTGGTTTCGGCGAAGGAGGGTAAAAATGGTACAATAATTTTATGATTGCGCCATTGGTATTATCCCTAATTTCAGCTTTAGCCATAAACGTTAATGCGCACTGGTGGTTTAACCCCATCTTGGCGCAACTGGCAGGTATTTTGTATTTAATAACGATGGTTTGGTTGGCGAGCGACCTGATTACTTTTACTACCCGTAAGTTTGAGCAAATTATATGGGGAGGGTTATTAGTGCTAGCCAGCTTATCAGCCGCCGCTAGCGTGATTTTTTATTTATACAAATTTGATAATTTAGTATTTACATTTTTTACTTTTTTGATTCCAATTGTCCTTTTCTCCTTACGAAGCTTTAAGCGGGGTCAAGCGGCGCAAGTTAAATCGGCGAGTAAAGAAGTAATTTTTAGTACATTTTTTATTCTGGCGGCGATGGGCTTATTTTACTATTTACTGCTAAATCAAATAGACATCGCCGTTAGGTCGCCTTGGCAAATGCTGGGGCTGGTCCCGCTTATATTATTTGGATTTATGGCGGCTGGCTATGTGGTGGCCACATCGTCGGAACGAGGTTTATGGTGGCTTATTTTATTATCATTTGCCTCGTGGGGAATGTTGTTATTTGTCTTTCCGCTCGCTTACGGATTTGACCCCTGGATTCACCAAGCCAGTGAAAAATTAATTGCGACCACCGGGATCCTTAGCCCCAAACCGCTTTATTATTTGGGGTTGTATATGCCGGTGGTTTTTTTAGAAAAACTTTTACAACTGCCAATAGAAACTATTGACCGCTGGCTGGTGCCGATTTTAGCCGCTTGCGGCTGGTCGGCCGCGTTTATATTGTTCATTAGAAATATTAAACCCCAAGTGACGCGCACTTTACTGGTCGCTGCCGGCGCTCTGGTTTTTGGCTGGTCAATGTTCACAGTCACCACACCACAAAGTCTGGCGAGTTTATGGGCACTAATTACTATCTTACTTCTAGCCAGTAGTGTGTTTAATGACAAAATATCCTGGTGGCCAGTAATTTTAACAAGTCTGGCGAGTTTATTAACACACCCGTTAACCGGTTTACCTTTAATAATGTTAATAGCGATGTTTTGGCTTTATGAACAAAATTCTCGCTGGTTAAAAAATTTATCTTGGCTGGCTGGTTTAAGTGCTTTAATAATTACACCACTGGCGTTTGTGGTTTTTTCTTTGGTCAAAATTTCCGGCGCTAGTGTAATAATAAAAAATAATTTATGGCCGGCTTTAACAAGCATCGGGCAAAATATTTGGGCCAGTTTGCCGATGACGGGACAATATATAGACATTTTTGACTGGGTTTATTTGTGGCAACATCTGCTAATTTGGCTGTGGCTGTCGCTAGGGTTTTGGGGATTAGTAAAAATTTGGAAGCATTACCCAAAGTTAAGATTATTCGGATTGTCATTTACTTTAATGAGTCTAAGTTTTTTGATAATGAACGCCTTTTTATATTTTCCCAACTTACCTAGTAACGAACAATTTTTCTACACTGATCGGCTATGGGATTTGGCTAAACTATGGTTATGGCCGCTAGTGGTCCTGGGCTTGGCTGATCTTTTTAACAGTTGGTGGCAAAAAGGAGCGGCGATAAAAAATATCATACTGGCGGGAGTGGTTGTAAGTTTAGTAGCGGCCTTTTACTTAAATTATCCGCGCCTGGATTTGTACCATAAAGACACCGGTTATAATACTACCCGAGCTGATATTGAAGCCGTCAATCTAATTGCCCAGGATGCCGGCGATACTCCTTATGTAGTGCTGGCTAACCAGGCGGTAGCGGCCGCGGCCTTGCATGAGTTTGGCTTTGCTCATTACTATTCCGGCGAACTTTATTACCCCCTGCCTACCGGCACTAATCCCTTATACCCAATATTTTTACAGGCCGCCCAAACCGGCATTCCTACACGTGAGGTAATATCACAAGCGCACAATTTTTCTGGAACACCGTTAGTATATTTAGTATTAAATGAATACTGGGCCGACTTTGACAAACTAACCGAGGTGGCGCAAACCGAATCATCCGCCCAACTGGAAGTGAACAATGGGTATATAAAAATTTATCGCTATGATTTTTAGATAAAACTAGGGCGGTTAATTTTGCCTAACGTCCCAGAATATGCGATGTTTGCCATAGCGTAGCGGAGGCAAATATGGGTGAAGCGAAGCGGAACCGCATAGCCAGTGTTATGTGATGTTATCTAAAAATGTTTCAAGTATATTTATTTTTATTTCACTAGGAAAAAATTTTACGGTTTTCAAATCTTTAATATCGTGCCACTCTAGAACGTATTTATTATCTTCAGATTGTCTTTCTTTTTCGGGACTACCTAATTTCAGATTACCGGAGTATTTTGAGACTAGATATATGTATTGAGTCCGTTCGTTAAATTCGTTATTAACTTGCCATAGTAGTTTGTCTATTTCAATTTCTAAACTTGTCTCTTCTCTAATCTCTCTAATCAACGCACTGATGTTATCTTCATTTTCTTCGACGCTTCCGCCAGGCAAGACAAAATAGTCTTTATTAGGTTTTATCCTATGCATTAGTAAAATTTTTTCCGATTCGATAATAATAGCTGAAACTCTTTTATTTGCCATAATTATTTTTAGATAATTTTACATAACGTTT
>DOPF01000017.1 GCA_003512705.1 Patescibacteria group bacterium | reverse complement strand
GCATCAAAGGTTGACACGACTATATTGGCATAAGGTATTTTTAGTTCATCAATCAGCTCTTGTGCGCGCTGCCCGGCCCAGTTGATATTAGAACCCTTTCCGGCCATCTCCCCCACTATGTCAGCTGGGTGATAAGTAACCAGAAATTTAAAAAAATGCTGGCCGTATTTTTGAGTTAGTTTGGCCGCGTGGCGTTTAAAATTATCATGGTCGCGCATTTCTCCCGCCAAAACCACGATCATTTTGTCATGCGGGTATTTAATTTGGGTCATGGACCCAAGGGAATGATCAAGCACCTCATACGGTTCTTTATAAGTTGGAAAAAAAACTATATGGTAAATATCGTCAAATCGCGGCAGGGCGTGCGCCTTAGGCAGCCAATCAATTTTGATATTATGACGATACAGACGCCAGGCCATCAGGATATTCAACATTAAATAACCCACCCGTAAAAACCAGTACAAATCGAATATGATTATAAAATAGATTGCCCATAAGGGTTTCCACACCGACAACCCAATCGCCAAAGCGAAAGTAAGCCAAACCAAAATACCGGGAAGCATTTCGCATAGCCGGTAAAGCCTTTTCTTTTCCAATTTATCAAGCATCATACCGAAATAAAACTGGTGCTATGGGAATTAAAACCTAGGTCAGGCGGTCGGTGTACTCGGTATACTGCGGTTGTTGTGGTTGGGCGGCCGTTGGTGCGCGTCCAAAAGTAAACTTGATTAACAATATTAGCCCGATTGAAATTAGTATTAACGCCACTAAGCGCAAGTAACTAGTTAAAGTGAACAAACCAACTAGACCCAGTATTATCATTACCCCGCAAATTATAAGTTTTGATTTCATATGATTAACCAGTATTTTTCGGTTTATTAAATCTTTCAAAAGCTCTTAATACCTCTAAAGGTATGGCAAAAATGATGGTGTTGGATTGGTCTGAACTTACATCGTTTATAGACTGTAGCGTGCGCAAATGCAGCGCCCCTTGGGAACCGCTTAAAATATCGGCGGCTTTGGCCATATTACTGGCGGCCATTACTTCACCTTCGGCCTTGATGATTACCGCCCGTTTTTCCCGCTCGGCCTCGGCTTGCTTGCCAATAACGCGTTTCATTTCCTCCGGCAGAGTTATATCTTTCAAATCAACCGACTCAACCTTTATACCCCAAGGGTCAGTAAGTTTATCTACTATAGCCCGGATGCGCTCGGAAACATTATCGCGTTGTGATAGTAATTCATCTAGCTCAACTTCACCAACAACATTACGCATGGTAGTTTGGGCCAGCTGCGAGATAGCATACACAAAGTCTTCAACTTCCAGGACTACTTTTTCGGCGGCGCTAGCGCGGTAATAAATAACCGCATTTACCCTCACCGAAATATTATCCTTAGTTATAGCTTCTTGATCCGGAACATCAACTGCCCTAACACGCATATCTACTTTGGTGTATGACTGAAACACTGGAATAACCAAACGCCAGCCCGGCTCCATAATCCCCGTGTACCTTCCTAAGGTGAATTTAACGCCACGCTGATATTGGTTGATTTGCCTAATTGAGGCGATTATCAATAAAACAACGAGAATTATGAAATATGGCATAAGTTTTTACCTAATTATCTTACTTAAAGTGTAACACACTTATAGCCAAAAAACAGCCCACCCTAAGCTCATATTCTTGTAAGTTTAGACTATTAGATAATTAGCTATATTTTTTGCTTATAGCATTGGCGCGATGTAATTCCGCCAAAACCTGATTTAGTTCCTTTAAAGCTCGGTATTGAAGATTTCGTACCGCTACCATTTCCAAATTCATATATTCAGCTGTCTCGTGAATAGTAAATTTTTTATCAAACCTTAGTTCCAACACTTTGCGGTAGTGCTCTGGCAGTATACTTATAGCTTTGTCTAAGTTAGTCATATATTTTGCCTCCGCATAATATACGACGAACCTAGATGGAAATTGTTACGTTTGTATTTTAGGCCAATGGTGGCGGCGTTTGCCGGTTTCATCATAAAGCCGCGGCCACCAATATCTTCCTTGCCAGTAACCAAACACTAGGCCGAAAATTGTTAATAGTACTGTGGCTACGCTATGGATACTAAACCAAGTGTCCCAGGACCAGCCTAAACCATAAGTGCTAAAGTCCTTAATTAATAGGCTAATATACCATTTTTCTACCAGCGCATGGACAAGTAACTGCAGCAAAAAACCAACTATAATAAAACATAGTATGTAGAATCTACGCTTCATTAAACCACTCTCTTTTTGTTTATCCACCATTCACTTTTCTTTTCCTCATCAGAATACCACCAATTATCCGATGCCGTGCTGGTAATTACCTCACCTAACTGTTTGGCCTCTTCGGTTTTTAACCGCTTAAGCGCCGGCGGTAGCCAACTTTCAGCCCGGATATTGCCAGTGTCGGCTTGTTCTTTTAGGGATAATATTAACTCTAATTGATCCGCATCTTTGGCAATTTTCGCCTCCCGGGTCTGGCCAGCATTGCGTTCCTCCACTAAGGTTTTAATATCTTCACCAAAGGGCAAGGTGGCGGCTACATCTGCCAAGGCCTTGTTTTCATCGGCCCGAGCGTATTTCTGGTGGACGTAATTTAAATCCGACGTTCTGGCTTCGGCAACGTCGTGGAATAGACACATCTTAATTACCTTAGCCTCATCCACATTATCTAACCGCATTTGGCAAAGAGCATAGCCAATTACACAGACACGATTTATGTGNNGTCTTGGCGAGAATACCCACCTCAAATAAAAAGTTAACTATATTATCAACATCGTTCATAGATAAATAGTATCAATCAGCACTAATTATTGCAATGTTTTTTTGATTATCCATTAGCACATCGTAACCATCCCACACCTGATCAGTTTTGGCTACGCCCAGCGATTCTAAAAGCTCAAACAACTCTTTTTGTACTGCGGCACTATCCTCACCAGTTGATAATTTTTCCACTTCAATAAAATCCCCTAACCCCTCCACTTCATCAACACAAATTTCAAACACATCATATTTACACTTACGTCGCAGCTTATTCACTTGCGACACTTCAAAATACCCGAGTAGGGTGCACATTTCTACCACCGCTTCGAGGTTATCGACTGTAGTCTCCCGCTCCAAGCAATTAAGCTGATTAGTTAGCCGTTGCTTTACAGTAAAAATATATTCACCACCCTGCTGCCTGATTCTTAAAACATTAACACCCGCG
>DOPF01000063.1 GCA_003512705.1 Patescibacteria group bacterium | reverse complement strand
GCTTTAATTTCTAATTCCGATGCGCACTCGCTGCCAAATTTAGGTCGCGAGGCCAATGTTTTTGAAGGAGAAAAAATTTCTTATGATTTGATTTGGCAAGCGGTTAGGCATGCCAGCCCGAACGCGCGTGAGCACAATAAAAATAAAGGCCAGCTACAATTATCTAAAACTATAGAATTTTTCCCGCATGAGGGGCGGTATCATTGGGACGGCCACAGGGATTGTAAAATAGTTTTCGCTCCCAGCGAAACGAAAAAGCGTAAAGGTATTTGTCCTAATTGTGGTCGCCAATTAACCGTCGGTGTGCTGTCGCGGGTAGAAGATTTATCTACTCGCCAGGAAAATTATAAACTCGCCTCGGCCGTCCCATTTTTATCATTAATTGAACTAGACAAAATAATCGCCCAGGCGCAAGGGGTGAAAGGTCGGACGACCAAGGCGGTGGAGGCAGAATATTGGGGTTTGGTATCAGCCTTTGACGGCGAAATGAATGTCTTAGTAGATGCGCCGCTAACAGACCTGGCGGATAAAACCACACCCATGGTGGTAGAGGCTATTAAACGCCTGCGTCAAGGTCAAGTTACCATTAAGCCGGGCTATGATGGTGTGTATGGTGAAATACATATTTTTGGCGACCAGGAGCAGGTAAAGCCGCAAAAGTCTCTTTTTTGATTACGGAATGAAGCTTCACGGTTTACCGCCGTATTATTTGTTTTAACCCGCCTTCGCTGAAACTTCGGCGGGTTTATCAGCCTGAACATGACGCGGAATCAGCCGTAACGTAAATAACACCCTTGGTGAGCCGTGGTTTGTCGGTGCCGCCTCATCCCCAAGCTGGCGCATGGGTCTTCGGCGGAGGCGGATAACAAAACCCCACGTCAATGGGATGAGTGTGGGGCTTGTTTTGTATATTAAGAGACAATTACTAGGTTCTCTTCTTTTTCTTACCACCCTTTTTCTTTTTTGCCATTATTATCACCCCCTCTCTTGTAGAATGAATTTTAACAAGAAATTTTAATTGATAGTATTAGTATAACACAAATAAAAAATAATTTCAAATGATTTGTCAAGAGTTTTGAACAAATTTAGTCCAAAAATAAAAAAACTTACCACATAGCTAGTAAGTATCTGTAGCCATGAAATATATTTAGCGTTCGTAAATTGCTTAACGGCGAGAAGTATATCTTCAACCGGATGGCGCTGCCACATTAACTGAGGCTAATAAACTTTTTTACCCCGTAAAGTAATTCGCTTTAATTCATTATCATGGGGCACGTAAAAACTGATGCTAGCCAAAGTTTTTACGTGGTGGACCGTACCGGATTCGAACCGGTGACCTCCACATTGTCCCGCGGTGCGGGATCCCGCCTGCTTTCAAACATAATTTAATGTGGCGGGACAAACGTCAAGTTTCCTGCCGTAGCCTTTGGACCGTGCGAGAATCGAACTCGCGCCTCTCGGATGCAAACCGAGTGCACTGCCATTATGCTAACGGCCCGCAATTTTATCTGTTTAGCCCGCTAAAGTATGGGCTTAACGACCCGGCGATAATTGGCTGCCAAATACCAGTAGCCATGCCAAACCCAATAAGAATAATCAGGATTCCTAAAAGCTTAAAGAATATTCTAGTGCCCCCTTCGGCTCCCAAATGCGCATCGGCCCAGGCGACCCGTCCAAAGTTGGTTAAAAACCAATCTGATTTCCAGACCAGCAAGAAACCAACAAAGGCGATTATGATACCAAGAATAAATCTACCCCAAGACATAAGTTTAGTAAGAGTAAAGAGTAAGAGTTATAGTGATGTTTACAAATGACCAATTACAAATTACTAATTATCCAAAGTTTTATCAGAAACTTTTGGTGGACGCTATAGGACTCGAACCTATGACCNNGCTCTAACCAGCTGAGCTAAGCGTCCCCATCATTCTCAGTAAAATTTTCTGTCTTATTATACTCTTTGGCAAGCTCAGGGTAATCCTTCTGCCAACCTTCGTAAACCGGCTTTCCTTGAGAGAGAGCTTCTTTAACGTAATATTTGTGCCGAAGTCCTACAAAAGCCTTGTTTTCCCACACCCCTTTGCTATAACCCATTTCTACCGCCTTCTCATAGAGTTGGGTTGCTAATCCCAGTCCACGAAACTCCGGTTTGACTGCTATTGTATAAACAGCTTTCCCCCATGGGAAGTCTCGCAACAGAGCTGTCGCTATTGGTTGCCCGTGATTATCTCGCATTGTAATCCGTTTATCCTTAATGCTTAATCCCGGTTCACCGCTTTCAAGCCCCTCAAATTGTTCCTTTACCCATTCTTCTGATTCGAGTGGTCTCTTTGTAGTTGAGTCTACAAACTCCTCCCTCGCCATCATCTCTGGTGGCTTAGGTTGTTCTGTAGGTCGCTCGTTTTCTAGAGGAATATTGTCTTCTGGTTGTCTATTAGTTTCAGGGAGCTCAATCATATATCTTGGTAAAATAATATTTACTTGTGGTGCAGTATTCTTGAATTAGTCCGAACGCATTTCGCCCCGAGCTTGTCGAGGGGCGAGGAAGTCCCCCCGCGAAAATTCGGAAAGGCGGCGGCCTGTACTGAGCGAAGTCGAAGTGAGCCGCACCGCTGATTCAGAAGAAGCACCTACTGGGTGACAATTTTCCGCCAGGGGCGGATCTGCCTTTGGCATGGCAAGTTTTTCTTTGGCGGCACTGATTCAGAAGTTAATTACATCCAAGAGGGGGAACAGGCATTGGTTGGCCCTCGCGATATTCAGACATTCTTTGTTTATAGTCCGCGCATTGTTTCTGCTTCTCTTTTCCTTGTTCTGCTCTTCCTTGTTCCATTCGATTTTGAAACCCTTGATACGTTTTTGGTTGCTCGCTTGGAAGCAAAAGGGGTGTATATGGGGCAAGAAAAATAACTATTCCCAAAATGACAATTATCGATTTAGCGACAGTGGAAACATTTCCTTTATACCATTTAGAAAAAGCTAGCACGATAAGCGACAATCCAAGCAAAATCAAAGCTGGTATACCAAAGATGAGAAAAATTCCGCCAAACATAAAAGAGTCACAGTAAAAAGCAGATTGAGTTTGTCCGCACCTTATCCACCAATAGGAAATCACAAGCACATCAATGACACTAAAACAAAACAGTAGACCGGCGAATTTTAACAGAGTTTTATTCATATGAATTGTTACTGCGAATTAAGTTTACTTTCGACTTTATGATTAAAAAATTTTCTTCCNNAAAATATGGTTCGAGCCGATGTTTTTAACAGGTTCTTTGGCAGTTTTTAAGAGCGCGGTGAAGCCCGCGCGAGGCATTGACTTTTCCTACGTGGTGCCCAGGAGACCTGTCCGCCTCGGGCGGAAGACTCTCCCGCCGGCGGCGGGATCCGCCTTCATTTAAAATAATTAATTAAGGTGGCGGAGAATCTCCAAGCCATTGCGGGGCGCATTTTACTGGTGGCCAGGACAGGAATCGAACCTGCACCTCCTTTCGGAGACCAGCACCTCAAGCTGGAGCGTATACCAGTTCCGCCACCTGGCCACACAACTTTACCAGTTCCCTGCCGACCGCAGGCAGGCGCCACCTGGGCATTCTTTAGTAAGAGGTTGGAGTAAGGGTAAATTGTATATTATTGGCTGAATATTTTGGCTCTTACTCTAGCTCTTACTCTTACTCTTACTAACTTCTTTGAGCTTTTTTCTGTAAGTGCGGAGGTAAGGTAATTGGGCTCGGTTAACTTTATATTCCTTAACAATTTCAATTTTGCTAATGGTTGGTAAATGTAAGGGAAAGATTTTTTCTACGCCTATGCCGTCAGACATTTTTCTAACTGTAATAGTAGCCCCCATACCTATTCCCCCGTGGCGTTTAATAATCATACCCTCAAACATCTGAACACGCTCTTTTTCTTCACCTTTGGCATTGAATTCCTTAATTTTTTGGTGTACCTTAACCACTTGGCCAGATCTAATATCTTTAAAATTAATTATGCTAGTTGTTGCTGCAGTTGCCATATTTATCGAAAAAATTAGTTTATTAAAAGCTAGCTTTTAAAAGCATAGCCACATCAGAATAGCGCTTGGTAAGGTTTTAGTCAAGCCTGACTGCGGCTCGACTGAGCTCGCCGAAGTCCGGCGGCAGGGGTTCTATAAGTGTCGCGATATAATGGTTTTTACTCGCTTTACCGCCTGCGGTAATTTACCCCAGCGGTTTACTACCATATAATCATAGCTTCGGGCAGCCCGCAACTCCTTTAAAGTACTCCGCCAGCGGGCTAGCTTTTGATTATTTGGGATATGGCGGGAGTCGAAAATTCTTCGCTTAAGTTCCGCAGTGGTTTCGGCGGTGATAAAAATAGTTATCGTGGACGGAATAATTTTTTTAATTTGCCTGGCGCCCTGTACATCAATTACCAAAACGACATTGCGACCAGCAAGTAAATTATTAGTAACGTTTTTTTGGGGTGTTCCGTAATAATCCTGATGCACTTTTGCCCATTCTAAAAATCTGGCGTCTTTTATCATCCGACGAAATTTCTTTACGGTTACAAAATTATAGGTGGCTAGTTTATCATCGGGCCGCCGGTGGCGCGTGGTAACGGTAATAATTTTTGCCAACCGCAACTGCTTATATTTTGTCACCTGTTTGGCGATGGTGTTTTTTCCGACTTGCGATGGTCCAGAGATAATAAATAGTTTTCCGGCTTTAGTCATGATAAAGTGGCTAAATAATCAGAGAGATTTTTTGGTAAAGGCGAGGTGAATTTTTGTGGCCGACCAGCTAAGTCAGTAAATTCTAAAGTGTGGGCGTGTAAAAACAACCGGTTTATTTTTTTGGTCATTTTTCCCTTGTTCGGCTTATAAATTTTATCACCGAGCAAAGGATAACCAAAGGCGGCCAGGTGGGCGCGAATTTGATGAGTGCGGCCAGTCAAAATTGTTATGTTAAGTAAGGTCTGGTGAGAAAATTTTTTTATAACCGTGAATTCAGTTATGGCGGCATCGCCATCGTGGCCGCGGGGGCGAGCGGCTATTTTACCATGCTGACTTTTAGAGCGCGCGAGCGGGAAATCGATACGGCCGCTAGGCTGTTGTACTTCTCCGGTAACTAAAGCCGTATATTCCTTATGAATAGTTCGGTCTTTGAATTGCTTTTTTAGATTGTTAAACATATTTTGACTGCGCGCCACTACCATTATTCCGGAAACGTCACGGTCTAGGCGGTGCACAATTCCCGGTCGCGTCGGATCGTCGCCCACGCTCCTGATATCAGGATATAGCGCCAACAAACCATCTATTAAAGTGGATTCATTTATTCCCGGCGCCGGGTGCACCACTAAACCTTCGGGCTTATCAATCACCAAGAAATCATCAGTTTGAGCAATTATATTAAATTTTACTTTTTTATCAGGTTTTACGATCGGTGTCTTGGGAGCGGTTAGGTTTAATTTTATAATATCACCGGTCTTTAAAAAATAGTGGGGGGCGATCGGTTTATCATTCACTGTAACCTTACCGTCCCTAATTGCTTGCTGAATATAGGTTCTGGATATATCAACTAACTCCTTGGTTAAGAATTTATCAAGACGCGTTGGGGTTTCCAATACCGGTATGGTGATGTTTTTTTTCATAATAGCCGCTGAAGTAATTTTTTAGCCTCCGCTTTGGTGGTTATTTGTTTAGTTAGTTGAGCCTCAGTTAAAATTTTTAAAATTTTACCCACCTCGGGCCCGGGTTTTAATTTTAATAATTTCATAACTTCATTACCATTTAACAGCAATTTCAAGTCTCCTTTATTGGATAATAACGGCTGTAAATTTTTTAGCCGTTTTCTTAAAGCCAGCAACCGGTCAAATAACCGGTGGCCATCGGCTGGTCGGGTGGCCCAAGAATCGGCAAAAATAACTTGTTGCAAGGCTAAACCCCAGTCAGCTTTTTGATAAAAATATTTATACAATGTACTGGGCTTAAAATTAGCCACCTGCCCATGTACCAGTAACAAATGTTTGGCCACCAGCCATTCCACCATATCGGCATCAATTTTGTCGCCATCCGGCGCTACGTAGCTAGTCAATTTTAAGCGGGCAATTATTTTAGGCACCAGCTGGGCGCCTTTGGTATCATGTTCGGGGGTGGCGATGTGTTTAACCTTGTGGGTGGTGGGAGTTTGTAAGGTTAGCGGCTTGCCAATGTCGTGCAATAATATTCCTAGTAGAACGGATAACTTGGGCAGTTGCCTGGGGAAAAATTTTTGCCACTGGTTGCTGGTAAAAGCGTTTAAGGCCATAACCGAATGCTTGAACACATCACCTTCGCTGTGCCAAATTTTAGCTTGCGGCACGCCCTTCATAGCATTTACTTCCGGCAGTAGCCTAGCTATGAGGCCGGCCTTGTCCCATAATTTAACCGCGTCCATCGGTTGGGCGGTAAGAGATTTTAAAAATTCCCGTGCGATTATTTCCCGCGGTATTAACCAACTATTATTTAACTTAGCCGTAACCGCTTTAGTAGCCAAAGATTTAGTGGCTGACCAAGTTTTAGATTCAAATTTAAAGTTTAGTTGCAGGGCAAATCTTAGGCCGCGCAATAAACGAGAAAAATCCTCTCGAAACCGCAGCCGGGGGCTGCCGACGGTGCGTATAAGCTTCTTGGTTAGGTCGTTTTGGCTGCCGACTACATCAATTAGCTCAAAATTATCTAAATTTAAAGCCAAGGCATTGATCGTAAAATCCCGACGAATCAAGTCGTCTTCGATTTTTAGCTTACTGGATGTGGTAATTTTGACATCACGGTAACGTCCGCTTTTTAAAGAATGATCCAAACGCGGTAAGGCTATGTCAATTTCTTCTAACGACCAGTGCTGGGGAATAAATTTATAAACACCAAAAGTTTTACCAACCAACACCACTTGGCCGTGGCGTTTTAACCAGCGTTCCAGTTTGGGGCCGGCAATACCCGTAGCCACCAAATCAAAGTCTTTGGTGGATCGTTTTAACAAAATATCCCGGACAGCACCACCAACTAGATAAATACTAGCGCCAGCATTTTGGTGCAATAGTTTAGCCGTTAATTGTCTTAAATTCACTGGTAGCGCCGTTGGGGCAATGTGGTACATAGTAAATTTATTATAACGTGTTTATTAAGATACACATAGGTTGCCGAAACAAAAACTACCCTCGTTTAATAACGAGGGTAGTTTTACACAGATATTAACTTCGATGTGAAACTTCCCGCTCAATTGCTTCTAGCCACTTAGCCGCTTTGTCTTTGCCTCCTAAACCAAAGGCCAACCCACCGGCTAATGCCAGCATAGCTACTAATCCAGTAAATAGAATTTCAATTAACCTTACCGCTACGCCAAGTTGGATTAAGGCAGCCATGATGGTAAAAATTATAATTGCCCATTTGGAAATAGCAGCCAGAGCCTTGGCCGACGCCATCGGCGCATGCGACACTTTTATTCCTTGCTCGACTATATTATGGATAAATTGTCCAACAATTAATCCGACCGTCAGAATAATTACCGCAATTAATACATTAGGAATGTATAAAGCTACCGCGCTCAAAAAGTCGGTTACTTGATCCCATGACAGTATATCGGCCACGGCGATTAAGATGACTACAATAAAGAACCATTTAACCAACCAGCCGATGAGACCGGATAATGAAAAACCCAAACCACCAGCCTCCATCTTTTCTAGGATGCCGGACTTATCTATTAAGTCGTCTAATTTTAAGGTTTTGATTAGTTTGGCTACTAACTTACCTAAACTAGCAGCGATTAGTAAGCCGATAATAAGAACTATTAAAGCGCTTAATAGTTCTGGTACAAAGCTGACAAATTTGTCCCAGATGCTTTGAAACGACAGTACGATAGTTCCCGCCCAATTAGTTGAGTTCATAAACACACCCCCTTTCTTGTTTGTTTTT